>CAZGJP010000445.1:0-2130 GCA_964526605.1 uncultured Lentisphaera sp. | reverse complement strand
CACAGCCCTGGTCGCCTCTGGCGCCGCCGAAGGCGGGTAAACTTCAGCTGTGTATATTGTTGATGATAAGACACAACTAAAGTTGTGGACTCCAACGGATTTGCCCCAAACGCGGAGTTTTGAAATCAGCTCAAAACTATTTGTTGCGATTGTGGCCCCGAGGTATAAATTAGACGGACAACGGAGAAATGGCAATGAAAAACTTCAGGATTTCCTTTCCGGCGCACAGGAAAGAGGTCTACGCGCTGGAGGGGTCCTCTCTTTTCGAGTGCATCGCGAGGGCCGGGATTCTCATAAAGAACCCATGCGCCGGGCAGGGAATATGCGGAAAATGCAAGGTGAGGATAGTCTCCGGGAACAGCGTCCCGGCGCCGGAATGCAATCAGTTTTTCAGTCCGGAGGAGCTTTCCGCCGGATGGCGTCTGGCGTGCAGGGTGAAGGTCTTCGACAATCTGGAAGTGGAAATCCCTCCTGAAACATCTTTCGACCACGAACTGCTGGTGCTCACGCAGGACGACAAGCCCCTCGCGATGAATCTGGAGCCGATGGTCAAGAAGAAATTCTTCTCCCTCATGCCTCCCTCCCTCGAGAACCAGAAGGCGGACTTCCAGTCGCTAAGGGAGGACCTTGGAGCCGCCGAGGCCAGAATATCCCTCATAAGGCGGATACCATCCTTCCTAAGGGACAACTCCTTCAAGGGCACGGCCGCTCTTGCGGGAAGCAGGCTTATCTGTCTGGAGGGAGGAAACACCGAGTCCGCGAATTTCGCAGTCGCCATAGACCTCGGGACCACTTCGATAGTCGCCTCCTTGATAGATGCGTCGAGCGGCAGGCTTCTCGACAGCAAGGGGGCTCTCAATCCGCAGGTGAAGTTCGGTGACGACGTCCTGAGCAGGATAATGTCACAGAAAAGCGATCCGGACAATCTCGAGAGGCTCAGGATCTGCGCGATCAATGCCTGCAACGACTTGATAGCGAAGCTATGCCAGAGGAACAATGTCGAGCCATCGAGGATATATTCCGCCGCCGTCGCCGGCAACACCGCCATGGAATGCTTTTTCTGTGGGATAACGGCAGAACATCTGGGAGAAATACCTTTCGTGCCTCCCTTCAGGAGATCCCTCCTCTTCGAGGCGGATGAAATCGGAATGAAGATAAATCCGTCTGCGGAAGTCTACGTCTTCCCTCTCATCGGCGGCTTCGTCGGAGGCGATATAGTCTCGGGGACAAGCGCCTGCAGGCTTGACGAGAAGAGCAAGCCGACCCTGTTCATAGACATAGGCACGAACGGGGAGATAGTCCTGGCCGCAGGTGGCAGACTCTTCGCTGCCTCGGCCGCCGCAGGACCGGCCTTGGAGGGAGCCCGGATAGAGTCTGGAATGAGGGCCTCCTCCGGAGCGATAGAGAAGATAGTCCTGGACGAATCAGGAGTGCACATCAACACTATAAAAAACGTCAGGCCAGTCGGCATATGCGGCAGCGCGATAATCGACGCGGCGGCCGAACTGCTCAAATGGGAACTGCTCGACTCCAGCGGAAGAATGAAATCCCCAGATGAACTGCCGGCGGATTTCCCGCCTGCCCTCAAGAACCGCCTCGTCAGCGAAGACGGAGGCACGAGTTGGGACTTCCTCGTGTGCGGGGAAGATCCCAAAAGGATATTCATAAGGCAGAAGGACGTGAGGGAACTGCAGCTCGCCGTGGGGGCGATAAGGGCGGCGGCCACGATACTCATGCGCAAGGTAGGAGTCGCTCCGGAGGACCTCGATGCCGTGCTTGTAGCCGGCGGCTTCGGAAACTTCATTCGGCGCAACAACGCCAAGAGGATAGGGCTTCTGCCGGACATCCCCGACCACAAAATCAGATATGTCGGGAACACCTCCTCAGAGGGAGCCAAGGAAGTCCTGCTCTCCGTGGAAAGGATGAGAAGGGCCGAGGAAATAGCGGAAAAGACCGAGTACGTGGAAATATCCCTTGATCCGGAATTCCAGATGCTCTTCGCCGAGGCGATGATATTTCCCTGTTAACCTAAATTTTGCGTTTAAAGGTAGCAAAATTTACCGGAAGGCCGATCTTTTCGAGATAGATCTCGAAAAATCAGCCTGTCCCGAGGCCGAAAGGCGCTCGGGA
>CAZGJP010000444.1:1243-2133 GCA_964526605.1 uncultured Lentisphaera sp. | reverse complement strand
AGGAAAGGCGTTGACGGCCTCATCCCATCCATTCAAAGCCGGACCGTCCGGCGGCGGGGCTGTTTTTGTTATCCAATGGACCATGAGACCAAACGGTCCTTTTTGCATCCAATCAATTGCGGGCATGGTGTTTGTCTCCCTTTCGAAGCCTTATTTCTTCATTTATTCTTTTACTCTCACCACATTGGTTCGGGCATTAGCATGTTCATTGTTCCCGGTCTTGTCTCATCCTTCCACCACTTGGGGCCCTCGGCAAGCACCTCGTCATCGTAGGCAATCAGCATCTGCTTCATCTTCTCGAAAATATCTGGGTAATGCTCGCTGACATCGGACGTTTCGCGGGAGTCATTTGCCAGATTGTGCAGTTCGAACTTCTTACGCAGCGGATCGGCAAGTATCTTCCAGTCCCCGTCGCGCAGAGCCACCGTTAACTCGAAGAATGTATTACGCCAAAACAACGGCTTCTGTCGCTTGAATGGTTTATTCTGAAGCAGTGGCAGGATCGATTGACAATCCAGTGGTCGGTCGTCCGGTATAGGCAGTCCTGCCGCGTCGAGCGTGGTTGCAAAGAGATCTGAACCGATAATTGGATCAGAGCAAATAGCGCCAGGCTTGATTCCCGCGTCTTTGAAGCCTTTCGGCCAAGAAACGATTCCTGGGACACGGATACCTCCCTCATGCGTATGCTTCTTGCGGCCGCGCAGACCTCCGCTGGAACCGCGATAACGACTGCTGTCATAGGGGCTATCGCTGGTGTTGAATGTGCCAAATTCATGTTTGCCTTCGGGGCCATTGTCGCTGGTGTAGGACAATACCTTGTTGTCAAACAGCCCCGCTTCCTTCATCGCACGCACAAAGAAGCCTACGCCCTCAACAATATGATTCATGTT
>CAZGJP010000444.1:0-1233 GCA_964526605.1 uncultured Lentisphaera sp. | reverse complement strand
GTTAATTGGGGATATTGGGGGTTTTTTTTTGCAAAATTTTTTTTTTCCTTGGGGGCCATTTTTGATGGTTTTTTCAATTACGTGTTTTCAAAAAGCCCCGCTTCCTTCAGCGCACTCACAATGACGCCGACGGCCTCATCAATCTGAGTGATGTTGGCATAGTATTGACGCAAGCTGGGATCATTTATCTGCGGATAACGCTTGAGGTATTCAGGGTCGCTGTTGATCGGGCCATGGGGCTCATGGAACCAGACCGTGATGAAAAAGGGATGGTTTTCTTTCCTGTGTTCCTTGAGCCATGCAACGAATTCTCTCGCTACAATCTGGGCCGAGAACCCCTTCAACTCGCCCAAAGCTTTTCCATTGAGGAAGAAGTTTCTTGGATTCTCATGATTCGGCCGGGCGACATTGCCAGTTGCGAACCAATAATCATAGCCGTAATCATTCATGGTCGGCTGGCCAGCCAGCTCTCCACCCATTCTGAAGCTATGCGTCTCTTCGGGCTTTCCCGGAACAGATTTCTCGTCATAGTAGCTCAGATGCCATTTCCCGAAGTGCGCGGTTTGATAACCGTTTTTCCTGAGGAGCTGGGGAGTGGTCACTTCACTTCTGGGCAGGTGACAGAAGTGATTGTGGGGTATCCAGCGGTAAACACCGTTGCGGAATGGGGTGCGTCCGGTCAGAGTAGCAGCACGAGAAGGCGAGCATACGGAATCCGCCGCATAGCATTGTGTGAACTTCATTCCTTCAGCCGCCAGCTTATCAAGATGTGGGCTCTTTATGAACGGATGTCCAAAGCAGGCAAGGTCGCCCCAACCTTGGTCATCGGCAAGAATCTGAATAAAATTAGGGCGAGCATCTTGTGGGTTTGCCGACATTGCCAATGGTGCCGATAATCCAATCATTCCAACCCCGACGTTCAAATAAATATTTTGTCGATTATTCATTCTATAGAAATCTGTGTTTTCTTTTGATAGATTAGTTATAGTGACCATCCGGTTTTCCGAAGCTATCTCCGATTTGTTTCTTGCTACCAGCGAACCTCGTAGTTCAATACAATGCCAATAATAATCAACAATAACTGACTCATGCTTTTTCTAATCCCTATATTTTATACTTGAGATTGGATTAGTTCAAAACTTTCTCTGCTCGTTCCTTGCCAATACGGTCGATCAGCTGCTGTTCGAAGAGGCTGTCGGGCTTCACTGCTTTGTCTGGACTTTCAATATGTCC
>CAZGJP010000443.1:0-2135 GCA_964526605.1 uncultured Lentisphaera sp. | reverse complement strand
GTATGTTTATTGTTAATCCTTAATTTGGTTGCCGGGACAGGGGGAAGGGGGGTATGTAATATTCTTTATGGGGGACATTTATTCCCTGGGGGCGACATTGTATCACATGCTGACCGGGAACGTCCCGTTCGACGCGTCCACTGCAATGGCGATAATAAGCAAGCATATGTCCGAACCTCTCCCCGACCCCAGGAACTACAACGGCACGCTGAACGACCAGACGGTGGCGCTCATAAAGACCATGATGGCGAAGGACAAGAACGACAGGCAGAAGAGCTGGCGGGCGTTGGTCGAGGACATAGACAGGGTCTTGGGCGGACAATACCCCCTGACGCCGGTTCCGGAAGCGAACAAGACCACGGTTGCGCCGATGTCGGCCGAGAACCCTCCGCTTCCGGATGGGGAAGCATCCTCCACGATCTGCGCCAGCGACACAGCTTCCGAAAATCCACAGCCCGGGCCGCAGTCCGTCCCAAAACAGGAGAAGCAACGTTCTAAATTCCCGCTCTTCCTGATTCTCCTTGTGGTCATGCTCGCCCTCTTCCTGCTGGCGGTGGCCCTTGCCGGAGCATATCTCGCCTACAGGTACTGGAAGTCGGAGGGCTCGAAACGCAGGGGGACTCTGCCCACGGAGATAATCGTCAAGCCAAGGCAGGCTCAGGACCAGCAGCCACCAGGAGTTGACGATAGCGTCCGGAAGCCGGAGCAAGCGCCAGGAGATGCCGGACCGGCGGATCCCGGGGCGACGGACAAGCCAAAACCCGCGGCGGAAGAAGCAGCGGCGGCGGCGGAGCCTGCGAAGACGCCGGACTCCCGGCAGCTTCCCGAAAATCCCCTGCCCCCCGAGGAGCCTAAACCCGAGGAGAAGCCAGTGGAAGAACGCCAGCGTCCAAGCTGGTGAGATTCGACCGATGAGCTTCCCGAAACTCATATTCTTCTGGTGCGTCATAGTCCTCATGGCCTCGTCCGCCTCGGTGCTTACCAGATTCTGCGACATCCCCGCCACCGACATAGGCTTCTGGCGGGTCTTCGGAGCGGGGCTGTCCCTGGCCCCATTCGCATTAGCCCGGACAAGACGGCAGTCCCCGTCGAGGATATTCTCTCCCGGGACCATCCTGACCGGTTCTTTCCTAGGCGTTCATTTCGCCACTTGGTGCTGGGCCATCCAGAACTGCAGCATAGCCAACGCCACCTTGTTCATAGGCCTACAGCCGCTGATGGTGCCTTTCATCGCGCATTGGATAGTCGGCGAGAGGATAAACCGATGGGAGGCGATCGGCGTACTCCTCGCGATCGCGGGAACCATCTGGCTCGGATTGCGCCAGTTCAACACCGACATAAATGAGTTCAACGGCTCGGCGGTCGCCGTCATCTCGGCACTGTTCTGCGCCACCTACATAGTCCTCGGAAGACGGTTCAGGAGGGGACAAGACGCGGTGGCGTTCGGCACGGGGGTCTTCCTCGTCGCAGCAGCCGTCCAGGCCGCCGCATCCTTCGCCATGCATGGAGGAATAAGCGTTGGCTCAGGGAGGACGGTCGCAGCCCTCGCCGGACTTGTCCTGCTGCCTACCATCGGCGGCCACGCTTTAATGCTCTTCCTCCTGAAATACGCGCGTCCGCAACTCATCTCCTTCACCATTCCGGCACAGTTCATACTGGCGACGATAGCGGCCGTGCCGATCTTTGGCGAGATCCCTCCGATGTGGTTCTATCCCGGAGCGGCGACCGTGCTAATTGGCGTGGCGATAGGAGTTGCCAAGGCGGAGGTCTAGTGTCCTGCGTCGCAAATACGTTGAATAAAATTATGCCTATTTTTGATGCGGATTTGGCTCCGAGGCCGAAGGCGCTCGGGGTCGAAGACCGCGCAAAAAAGTCGAAGAACCCTATTCCAACGGACATCGGGTAGGCATAACCGATTTGCGGCGTGAGTCTTTTGGCGTTCAGCCGTCCCGCTGCCGCATCGGCGCGGCCTCGCATCCGGAATAGCGTGCCGCGCGGCCACGGGGAGTTTTGCAATTGGCTCGGAACTAAATTCCCTCTTCGTTCAGCGTGAAATCTCCTCGAGGAACAGCGATGCGGCGGCCAGCTTGGCGTCTATCTTGTCCCCAAGGCCCTCCCTTGCCGACAAAAAGGCC
>CAZGJP010000442.1:407-2136 GCA_964526605.1 uncultured Lentisphaera sp. | reverse complement strand
TCTTTCGGGTGTCACAGTCCCGGAAGCCATGGCGGGGAAAAACTTCTCGGAGGCTCTCAAGGGGGCTCATGAACCGGACGGCAGATCTGATGTGTATGCCGTCCACGGGCCCGGTCATATGATGCTTCGGACTTCCACGCACAAGCTGATTCGCTATGCAAATGGCGAAGAAGTCCTCTACGATATCGAGAAGGATCCGATGGAAACAAAAAACATCGTGGGACTGCCGGGATCAGAGTCGGTCCTTGGAGCATTGCGGAACAGGCTCTTCGAACGCACAATTGACGCCACGCGTAGCATAATTCCGCGCAGATATTGTTTTTGATGGTAGCTTTGTAGTTCAGACAGCAAAGGCGAGGATGGGGCGGGGCACCTGCCCACATCTGATTCAAGAGGAGTTGTGTTAACGGCTCAAGTAGCCACCAAGTGATGAATTTCAATAAAAATACCCGATCTTAAGTGAAATAAGGATCCAATAACGGCTATCCAGAAGGATGCAAGGAGAATCCGTGAAATACGAGAAGTTTGACTTGGAGCTGTCAGCGAAACTCGCCCTCAACTATCTGACCAAAATGGTTGACAAGGAGAACGACTACCTGCCTTACTGGCTGATTGCGATTAACGAATCCCCGGCATACGCAAAGCACTGCAGGGTGGATGATGCGGAGCTTGTTGCGAGTTGGTTCGATGCTATTGTGCGGGTCAGAGAAATTCTCGGCACTGATGAGGGGGCTGAGGTCCAGGATGGATTCAAGCGGCACCTGTACAAGCACTGGGACAAGAATGGCTTTCGCTACCATGCGGACTATCCCTGGTCAAATACGGTCCATCACGCATTCCACGAGGACGCCTACATACTCACTGCGCTGAACACCATGATAGAGCGCGAAGGCGATCAGCGTGCCGCGGATCTCTCCCTGAATCTGGTCAAGGGATTGAGGAAGGTTGTTCACGAGCGTAAGATTAGAACCTTCTGGTCTGGAGACTTTCCGATAACCGAGCCCGTATATGATTTTCCGAACGATGTTTTCCTTCTTGAAGGAGGATTCGATTATGCCCGGATAACGGGCAGGGGCGAGACTTCGATAAGAAATGGAATGATGCTACACGCTCTTGTGAAACACTGGAGCATCACAGGTGAAAAAACAAGCCTGGATCTTGCGACCGGGATTGCAAACCATCTCCTTGGGATTTCTCGTTACTTCAACTACAAAGGAGAGTTTTTCGGGCATGTTCATAGCGCAGTATGGGTGGCTTCCGGTCTCGTTCTTCTGGGGCGCCTGACAGGTCATGAGCGATATTTAAAGTTTGGACGGAAGATATACGAGTATGTAAAAAGCCTTTCCTCGTCCTTCGGGTGGGTGCCTGAATATGCCCAGTGGCATCCAATGGGCGAGGAACACTGTGAAACATGCTGCATCAAGGACATGATAGAATGCGGTTTCGAGCTTGCAGACGCCGGATATGAGGACCCCTACGACTTGATAAACAGGTTCATAAGGAACCAGCTCTATGAGCAGCAGATCAAGACAGGCGCCTTCGTGGCGTGCGACAACACCCGTGTGCCGGAAGAACCCGGAAAAACCTACGAGGCCATAGACAAGAAGATCATTGGAGGATGGAGCGGCGGAGGAGAACCGAACTCCATTTCCCTTTCGAGGTTCCGCTCTATAGCAGGCTGTTGTGTCGGCACCGCCCCCCAAGCGCTCCAAGATCGGAAGAGCGTCGT
>CAZGJP010000442.1:0-397 GCA_964526605.1 uncultured Lentisphaera sp. | reverse complement strand
TGTTTGTTGGGGGGTTGTTAAACCAAATCCAATTTCCTTTAGTTGTTTCGCTATTTATGATGGTGTTTTTTAGGCACCGCCCCCCAAGCGCTACATATGGTTTGGAAGAGGACAGTCGAAATGGATGGCGAAACAGTATTGGTTAATTTTCCTATAGATCGAAACGCTCCGGAAGCCCGTGTTGAAATATCCTACCCCAATCAAGGATTCATGAGGATAACAATCAAGGAAGGAAGGTCTCTGCGGGTGCGCAGATTTCCGTTCATGGGCGAAAACATATCCTTGATGCTGAACGGTAGTCCACAACCTCAACTCAGGGAAGGTGCCTGCCTGTTGGTCGAGGAAATCAAGCCTGGCGACATCGTCGAGATAATACATCCTCTACACGAGGAAGTCA
>CAZGJP010000441.1:0-2144 GCA_964526605.1 uncultured Lentisphaera sp. | reverse complement strand
AAGGGGTAAAAAGGCCATGGACAGAATTGAGGGAGGAGAACAAAAAATATCTTTTTCCCCCGTTCCCGGTTCAAGTAGGGGAGGGGCGTTGGTTAGCTGTTATGGCGCCATAATTCCAAAATGCAGTCCGGTGGTGGACGAGGCCGTCAAATTCTGCTATGAAGCCCTGTCTTCGGAAATGCAAGCCGCTGTGGCAAAGGAAGGCACCTTGCCATCTCTTCGTAGCATGTACCAACCCGGCAAGGTTGAGCCATGGATGCTAGGCATTTATGGACTTCTCGAAAAAGGCTACGGATTCCCCGATCCGGAAAGATGGCCTCAGGTCCGCATGATTCTTGGACAAGCATTCGGGAAGTATGCAAATGACCAAATGAATGTGGATGACTCCATGGCGTGGGCCATAAAAGAAGTTGAAGAACTTTACAACAAAAGCGGAGATGGAAGATGAACATAGGTATGATACACCAGAGGACAGGAGGCAACTGCGGTGTTGCCCTCGAAATGGACAAGATGAGGAAGGTATTGGAGGCCATGGGGCATGAAGTGTTTTATTGCACTGGCGAAGGCACTGGTCATCTAATACCTGAATTGCACCTTGAAAATCCTGAAGAGGCTAGAATCTCACGTTGCGCATTTGGCTTCGAGAAATGTTCCGAACAGGAACTTCAGCTAATGATAGAGAAGAGGATTGCCTTCATAAAGCCAAGAATAGAGGAATTCATCGACTCCTATAATATCCAGCTCCTTGTCGTCCAAAACATATGGGCGGTTCTGTCTCATATAGGGACAGGACTAGCGCTAAAACGGATAGTGGAGGAAAGAAGGCTCCCGACGTGGTCGCACAACCATGACTTCCACTGGGAGTTCGAAAATCCATTGAAGCCAGCATTTCATTCGGTCAAGCGGATGCTGGACGAAGATTTTCCTCCAGTCCTTCCAACCGTAAAGCATATTGTAATCAATTCGGTGGCACGCAACGACCTGGCTAGCAAAAGAGTAGTAGACTCGATTGTAATTCCGAACGTGATAGACAGCGACCTCGTGAAGAAGATTCCATCGCCAGAGGATTCCGCGGATTTTAGAGGAAGACTCGGAATCTCCATGCATGACATGATAGTGATGTGCGGAACACGGGTAATCCCGCACAAGTATATTGAAGCCGCAATCATGATGGCATCCGAACTCGATACCGAGGAAAACCGATTGAAACTTATGGGGGCGGAGTTATCCTCAGGGCTAAGGTTTTCAGAGCAGAGCCGGATAATCTTTGTCGTATGCGGAAAGCCAGAGTTTTTTTCCGGATGGTATCAGGAGAGATTGAAGCGTCTGGGGGATGAGCACGGGTTGCGCAATCTATGGATTGGAAACAATGTTTCAGGTCTTGGCTCCGTCCGCTCCGCTGAGTCCCTTGGGAGTCTATTCGACCTCTACTGCCACGCGGACCTGATAACATACACCACCATCCATGAGGGATGGGGAAACCAGTTGTTGGAGGGGATGGCCGCCAGGAAGCCGATGGTCATATGTGAATATCCGATATTTCTTACGGACATCGAAAAGTTCGGGTTCAAGCTCTTGAGCTTCGGACGTGATCTGCCGAAACTCAGGCAAAATGACCTCATGCCAGTCGATGCCCATGCAGTGAAAAGACTTGCTCGCGAGATCACCACGATAATGACCAACATGAAGCGGAAAAATTCAATCGTCGATCATAACCTCAGCGTACTCGAACGGGAGCTATCTTTCGCCAAATTAGAAGAGATATTTCGGATGCTGTTGGCAGAATCATGACACGATATCTATCGGGACGACATGTCTCTTGGCGTCACCGGAAGGCTTTTCTATCCTGGACTTCAGCAGAGACAGTGCTTTCGATGCCATGATATACTCGTCGCATATTGCGCAAGCGTCAAAGCCGCTGTCCCCGTAGAATCTCCTATTGCAGAAGGCTCCGACTAGGAATTTTCTTTTCTTGCCAATCCTCCTCTTGATCTCCGCCCCCAGCATTTTAGCCATCGAAGGATCAAAAACAATCAGCGCATCGGGGAGAATCTTTATCCCGAGTATCCTGTCGGCGAGAATGGAAACTTCATTTTCCGCTAGATTGTCGGCATACGAGAATTGACCTTCGAACTCCTCCAGCC
>CAZGJP010000440.1:0-2144 GCA_964526605.1 uncultured Lentisphaera sp. | reverse complement strand
CATTTTCCCCTCCCTGGTTCCCTAGTTTTAACCCAAAAAAACACTCCCCCCCGGTCCCCCCAATTCCCCCTTTAAAAATAAACATTTGGGAAAACGTGGAAAAACTCGAGAAGAAGAACAAGTCCGAACGCCCTCCGCAGATGGCCATACTCATATGGCTTCTGATATTCATGTCGCTCGCGGTCATATTCATATACAACTACAACAGGAGCGAATACGACGAGCTGGACCAGTCCACGTTCGAGAATTATCTCTCCAGCGGGAGGATAGTGTCGGTGACGATAACCCCCGAGAACGAGAAGGTGTCCATGCTCGAGGGCAAATACAGGGCCGAGAAGATGGACGGCGCGGAGTTCGAGGATGGCGAGAGGCACTACCGCTGCAAGGCGGTGCACACCGACAGGCTCGATGTCGAGATAAGGAAGAACGCGAGTATCACAGTGAAGGTCGAGAACAAGGAGACCTGGCTGAAGAATCTTGTCCTTACGATGCTGCCGGTCATCATAATAGTGGCCTTCCTCTATTTTCTCTTTTCGAGGCAGCTCAAGATGGCTGGGAAGGGCGCGATGCAGTTCGGCAGGAGCAAGGCCCGTATGACGATGCCCGAAGATCAGGAGAAGAAGATCACGTTCAAGGACGTCGCCGGGGCGGAGGAGGCGAAGGAGGAGATGCACGAGATAGTTGACTACCTCAAGGATCCCCTCAAGTACAAGATGCTGGGGGCGAAGATCCCCAAGGGCGCGCTGCTCACGGGCCCGCCCGGGACAGGGAAGACCCTTCTGGCCAAGGCGATAGCGGGAGAGGCCGGTGTTCCGTTCTTCTCCATCAGCGGCTCGGATTTCGTCGAGATGTTCGTGGGGGTCGGGGCGAGCAGGGTGCGCGACATGTTCGACACGGCGCGTAAATACACGCCATGTCTTGTTTTCATTGACGAAATAGATGCCGTCGGCAGATCGAGGTTCTCCGGGATAGGCGGTGGGCACGACGAGAGGGAGCAGACGCTCAACGCGTTGCTTGTGGAGATGGACGGGCTGGAGACCAGCGAGGGGACGATAATTCTTGCCGCGACGAACAGGCCGGACGTTCTCGATCCGGCTCTTCTGCGGCCGGGACGCTTCGACAGGCAGGTGGTGCTGGATCTTCCCGACATCAAGGGGCGCCGGCAGATACTCGACGTCCACGCGACGAAGGTGAAGATGGAGCCAAAGGTGGATCTGGACACTCTCGCGAAGAGCACGCCCGGATTCAGCGGAGCGGATCTGGCGAACATAATCAACGAGGCCGCGCTTCTGGCCGCGAGGCTGAACAAGAAGGCCGTCTCGATGCCGGAATTGGAGGAGGCGCGGGACAAGGTCCGCTGGGGGCGCGAGCGCAGGAGCAGGAAGATAAGCGACCAGGAGAGGAGGCTGACCGCCTACCACGAGGCCGGGCACACGGTGGTGGCTCTGAACTGCAGCAAGTCCATGCCGATACACAAGGTGACGATAATCCCGCGAGGAATGGCCTATCTTGGGGCGACGATGCAGATGCCTGAAGAGGACAAGTACACCCGGAGCAAGCAGGAGCTTCTCGACGAGATGGCGATTCTAATGGGCGGGAGGGCCGCGGAGGAGATAAAGATTGGGGACATAACCAGCGGGGCGTCGTCCGACATCGAGCATGCCACGCGCATAGCGCGGCTGATGGTTTGCAGCTTCGGGATGAGCGAGAAGATGGGCTCGGTGCAGTATGGCGGAAGGAACGAGCACATATACCTCGGCAGGGATCTGATCAAGTCCGACGGATTCAGCGAGGATACGGCACGCGAGATAGACATGGAGATAAAGAGGCTGATAGACTCGGCGTCGCAGAGGGCGCGGCAGATATTGAACGAGAGGCAGGACAAGCTCGAGCTGCTCGCGCAGAAACTGCTTGAGAGCGAGACGCTCGACGGGGCCGAGATCAGGAAGCTGCTCGGCATGGAAGGTATGTCTGCCGAGGGGCAGATCCAGGCTTGAACGCGAAATTCCCGGAAGCGGATTTGATTTGTCGCGACAGCCGCATATATTACGTGCCAACTTACTGATTTCCTTCCTTTTCATGGAGGGGGCGTAGCTCAATTGGTTAGAGCGCCGGCCTGTCACGCCGGAGGTTGCGGGTTCGAG
>CAZGJP010000439.1:0-2148 GCA_964526605.1 uncultured Lentisphaera sp. | reverse complement strand
TTTTAAGCCTTCTCTAAAAAGATGAGGCTTGCCAGCCGATATAGTTTGTCATTGACGAGATTCACAATGTCCAAGGATGGGAAAACTTTGTTCTCAGACTTAAAAAAAAGAAAAATTGGCTGGTGGTGATAACGGGTTCCACTTGCGAGCTTGAAGAGGACAAGGTTGCGAGACAGCTTAGAGGCAAAACCTTCACCAACAGATTGTACCCTCTCTCGTTTTCTGAATTTCTCCGCTTCAATGGTTCGGAAATTGATCTGACCAGGATGTCGGGAAGAGACAAGTCTGAGGCGATGAAAAGTTTTGACGAATATATGAAGAAGGGGGCCTATCCTGCGGCGGCCAAACTGGATGATGCCTTGTTGCGTCCTCTTCTGCAGAACTATTTCAACTCGATCGTGGTATCCGACTTTATTCTCAACAAGAATATCCAGAATCCGGTGGCCTGCAAGTCGTTTCTAAGGAACATTCTTCTTAAAAATGCATGTCCATACACACATAAGAAAGAACTTAACAATCTGAAATCCATTGGATTCAATCTTGCGCCAAAAACGGTTTCCGACTGGTTCAGATGGGCGGAGGATGTTTATTTTATCGGAAGTGTCGGATTTAATTCGCCATCACTGAAAAGGATTTCCCAGAGCTATAGGAAAATATATTCGAGCGATTGGGCTATGGCCAACTGCATTTCCGGATGGAATGAAAGGAAAACTTCCAGAATTCTCGAGTCTAACACATACTGGCATCTGATAAGGAACGGATTCGATGTCAAATATGAATCTGTCGGGCAGGGCAGGAATGAGATTGATTTCATCGTGTCGCATCACGGGAAGGAAGCATTTCTTGCAATACAGGTCTGCTCTGATTTAAACGACGAATTCACGTACGAACGCGAAAGCAAAAGTCTTACGCTTTTGTGCAAGGAGAATCCCTCGATCAAGCCTCTTATCCTTACACTTTTTGAACAGACTGAAAACCCAGAAGGAATTCAAATTCGAACCGTCTTTGATCTTGTCTCTGGCGCACTCGTTCTCTAGTAGAGAAACCGTCGGGGTCACACCTATGATTTGACGATAAGTTTTTAAGTCTTCGCGCCTCTCGCATCAGGTGAAATTGGGCGCTCATAACGGCATGCTCCAGGATATTCCGGCATTCCATGTTGTCAAATCATAGGTTTGCTCCCGAGAAATTTCTTTACTTGATCTGGATTTTTCGCGGGATAAAAGAAGGCATCCTTCTATCTATTATCAAAGTCCCGCCCTTCTTTTCCACTGCGAATTTTCCGCAATCGTATATCGCGATAGCAAGCGCAATCAAAATTCCTGCAACGAGATGGACATTTTTAATTTTTATCGTAAAAATCGCCGAATTGATATCAAAACATAATTCCTTCACCCTGTTTTGCAACCGGGGCCTCATTTGGCGGTTGCTATACAGCTGGGGATATTTTTAACCGTTCCAAAATAAAAGCCATTGCCTTTCCCCCCGCATGAATTAGTGTATGAGCGGAGACTCACAAGAAAAATATTCAAAAGGAAATTATCAGGATGAAATTCAAGCCCTTCTTTTCATGTCTTGCGCTTCTCGTGTTTTCACATCTCGGAACGGCGGCTGATTTCGTATGGCTGGAAGGTGAAAATCCATCGTCGATCCCGAAAATACTGCCTCCGGACGGAAAACCTGACGACAAGGGGTTCGAAATAAAAGGATGGGGCAACACGCAGTTCATGTCCGAAGGAAAATGCGAAGAGGCTTGGCAAGGACGGAGCAGTGTTCGGTTACGACTTCGAGGTGAAATCGGCGGGCAAACACCAGATATGGGGACGAATCGGCTATGAATGGGTCAGGACAGATTTCGACTGGCGTATTGACAACGGCCAGTGGAAAACCTTGAAGGCCAGCGAGGCGACCTGCGATCTCATGCCCATCGCTTTCTGGTGCGATATCGCTTGGGTGAAATTCGGAGAAGCCGATCTCTCCCCGGGCAAGCACAGCCTCCAGATACGGCACAAGCCCCTGATTGTCTACGATTATCCCGATGAAAAGGCTGTCCGGACGCTCAACTTCTTCGACTGCTTCAGCCTATCCAAAGGCAACTTCGTTCCGAACTGAAAGGAGAAGCCAGGCGAGGATTTTCTTGCGGAAAAC
>CAZGJP010000438.1:0-2168 GCA_964526605.1 uncultured Lentisphaera sp. | reverse complement strand
GCTGCTTCGCGTTGAGGCAGAAAAAATTTCGAATAAACTCAACGCCCTTAGAAAATATCAACTCAACAAATCAACAACTCAACAATTCAACAGCTAATAATATGAACTCCTTCATCCCAGTCAACACCCCTATCCTTGATGGCAACGAGAGAAAATACCTACAGGAATGCATAGACACAGGATGGATTTCATCAGAGGGTCCCTTCGTAAAACGCTTCGAAGAGGCGTTTGCAAAAAGTGTAGGGAGAAAACATGCCATCGCCGTAACAAACGGCACGACCGCCCTAGAGGCGGCGGTAAGAGCTCTTGGGATAAAAGAAGGTGATGAAGTAATAATGCCCACCTTCACGATAATATCCTGTGCCGCCGCAATAGTCCGAAATGGCGCAACTCCGGTTCTTGTTGACTGTAACCCTGATACGTGGAACATGGATGTATCGCGAATTGAAGCAAAGATCACTGATAGGACCAAGGCCATAATGGCGGTTCATATATACGGACTCCCAGTTGACATGGATCCCCTTTTACAAATAGCCCAAAAATATGGCTTGAAAGTAATTGAAGATGCCGCGGAAGCGATCGGACTTGAATACAAAGGCCGTCAATGCGGAGCCATTGGGGATATCAGTGTCTTCAGCTTTTATCCCAATAAGCATGTGACAACTGGCGAAGGAGGCATGATACTGACAGATTCAGACCAACTCGCTGGCAAGTGCAGGAGTCTAAGGGATCTCTGCTTCACCCCGGGCCAGCGTTTCGTCCACAAGGAGCTCGGATGGAATCTTCGCATGACAAACATGCAGGCCGCTCTAGGGCTTGCACAGTTGGAGAGATTGGACAATCACATAGAAAAAAAACGTCATATAGGCAGAAAATATCATGAATTGCTGAAAGACATGCGAGAAATCCAGATTCCAATACTAGCAATGGATTATGCGGAAAACATCTACTGGGTATTTGGCATCGTCCTTAAAGAATCGCTTCCCTTCGATGCAAAGGAAGCCATGGAGCGGTTAGCGAATAAAGGAATCGGGACAAGACCCTTCTTCTGGCCAATGCATGAACAACCCGTATTCAATGAAATGGGCCTCTTTCTCGAGGAAAGCCATCCAGTCTCGGAGAGGATCGCAAGAAGAGGCTTATACATACCAAGCGGACTAGCAATTACTGATGATGAGATCATCCGGACAGCCGAATCAGTAAAAGAAATACTTAATTGACATGAAAGTACTTCTCAAATCAGCATATCCAGAAATAACTAATTTCTATTTTCGAGCTTCCGATGAGGAAATTGCCCCAATATCAACTATCAATGGGAGGAAAATGTGACTGAAGAAAAATATTCGACGATAAAAAAATGCCGTGTCTGTGCTACACATGACTTAAAAAGCATACTATCTTTAGGAAATCTATATGTTTCAACCTTCGTGTCCAATCGGGAAGAGAACGTCGGAAGAGCCCCTCTCGAACTCGTTCTTTGTCAAAATTGCAAGCTTCTGCAGTTGAGGGACACTGCGCCACAGGAACTGATGTATTCGGGGCATTACTGGTATCAGTCGGGGCTCAACCACGTTATTGTAAACGACCTCAAGGAGATTGCTCTCATTGCAAGTTCAATGGCCGGACTTAAGCCTGGAGATATTGTCCTTGACATCGGAGCAAACGACGGGACTTTGCTTTCCTTTTACGGAAAAGAGGTAAGCAGAGTTGGATGCGAACCCGCCAACAATCTTGTTCCAAAACTCAGAGAGGTGACCCCTCATGTGATACACGGCTTCTGGAATTTGGAGAATTGGCGATCATTGATGGGCGATAGGAAGGCCAAGGTGGTCACTGCGATCGGGATGTTCTATGACATGGAGGATCCAAATCAGTTCATAAGGGATGCCGCTGAGATTCTTTCTGAAGACGGACTGTTCATCGCTCAATTGATGTGCCTAAGACCGATGCTTGAGAAGAACGATCTCGGCAACATCTGCCACGAGCATCTGGAATACCATTCATATGAATCTCTCAAGTATCTATTCGAAAAGAACGGTTTGGAAATATTCAAGGTCGAGGAGAACAGCATAAACGGCGGCAGCTACAGGATTTTTGCAAGGCACTTCGATAAAGGCAGCATTTATTAACCATAAAAATTAATAATGTACTATAAAATGGCTTAATTT
>CAZGJP010000437.1:0-2169 GCA_964526605.1 uncultured Lentisphaera sp. | reverse complement strand
GTAGCAGGAAAGCTCCGGCAGGACTTGAAAAATCCCGTTCCATAGCGTATCTTAACCCAAAAACGCCAGGCTTTTCCAGGATGAACGAAGATATATTGCAGTCGGCACGTTCGATAGTCTCAGAATACACGGGCGGATCCTACGTCTTCGACGAATCCTGCACCGACCAGATAGGCAATATGCTCTCCGAATTCGGCGAGGGACGCAAGATAAGCTTCGTGATGGGCGGAGAAGAACATCCCTGGGCGAAGAAGCTGCACGACAAGATAAAACTTTCCGTGGTCACGAACGGCCTCGCCATGCATGGAGGCGTGATCCGGGGGGCGGGGCCGAACGCCCCCGTCGAGGATGTCTTGAGAATCGTCGCCATGCTCGAGGAATGGGAGCCGGACGTGATAGTCGCCGTCGGTGGCGGCAGCGCGATTGACGCGGCGAAGGCCGCCGCGCTATACTGGAAGCTCAAGGCCAAGTTCCCCAGGATCGAAACATACGAGGTGCCGGGCGCCATATCCGAGATGTTCGCGAAGGCCGGCAAAACCATCCCCCCGGTCGTCGCATTCATGACCTCCATGGCGACATCCCACATAAACTGCTTCGCCAACATATTCTTCACACCGGAAAAGCGCATGCTGAATCTGAACGATCCCGCGCTGAGGCCGGCAAAGGCCCTATTCGACCCCCGCTGGACCATGAGCCTGCCCCCGGAGCGCGTGAAGGAGGCGGCAATCGAGGCGTTCTCGCACTGCATGGAGACATACCTGACCTACTCCGGCGAATACGTGGAATACATCGAGTGCGTCTGCCTCGTCGCCATGGAGATCGTCATGCAATTCGCGGAAGCCGCCCTGGACGAGAACAATGTGAAGGCGAGAGGGGCCGTCGCCATGGCATCCGACATCGGCGGCATCGCCCTCATGACGGCCAAGCCCAACTGCGGCCACCTGAACGCGAACCTCTGCGCGACATCCAGCCATTCAACGCTCTGCGCCGTCCTCAATCCATACTACGCGGTGTTCTATTCCGGAACGACAGGAAGCAAGCTTGCGAAAATCGCGGAAGTCCTTTCGAATTGCGGATACGATGCGCCCGGGAGCGTGGACGATCCAAGGGCTCTCTCGGAGTCCGTCGCGGAGGCGCTGATGCAGTTCTACAGGAAACTGAAGGTCCCGACCAAGCTCTCGGAAATCCCCGGATTCGACGAGACGAAGCTCGCCGGACTCGTCGAAAGCGCCACCAAGGAGTTGGCCAGATCCGGATTCAGGCAGCTCCCCGTCGAACTCAACCTCATAAACGCGTCCAAGTATCTGCGACTTCTCTACCAGTCCGCGTTCACCGGAGACTGCAGCCTCATAATGAATCCTTGAGAAAATGAATGGATACGATGAAATCCTGCTCGAGGAACAAGGCGTTGTCGTGGACAACACCTCAATAGAGGCTCCCGGGCTCCATGTGCATGCAGCGGATGTCAGATCGGTTGAAATCGTCGAATGCAGGCTCGAAGCCGGGAAGTGGATATTCGTTTTCCTAATCTCCATTCTGGGATACGCCACCTCGTATCTGTGCACTGGAGGCCGCCTGAGCGAATATCCCATGCTCAGCCTCTTCGGAATGGGGATAATCGTATTTTCCGTGATTTGCGTCCTGAGAAGAATAGACCATGCGGACAAACCGGCCATGAAACTTGTCCTCCATCTTGACAAGGAAAGACCAGTCCTGTGCAGGAGCAGGGATCTCGATTTCATCCTGCGTGTCGAGAAGGCGGTAAACAGGGCAATCGGAAAGGGATGAGCGGGGTCACACCTGAATGGCGCTAAGTTAAGGTGCTTTTGTTGGAGTTCACAGCTTCAGCGTGGGCTGTTTGTGCGCCTTAACTTAGCGCCATTCGTGGCAGACCCCACACGCCCCAATGGTTCGAATCAATTTATTCTTTCCTTCCAAATTTTTGGATTGCGTTTGGCGTGGAAAACACCAAGGACAATAATGCGTTGGTCGTCCAGAATAAAAAATACCTCATATGGAAAACGACGAGCCAAGGCACGCCTTACATTGTGATGAACTTCGGGAAACTGACATGGATTACGCAGAATAGTGTTGAATATGGCATCAACACAAAGTAGAAACTCTGAACCTAAGCCTGAAAAACGGTCTTAATACCATGCAAAGGCCTCC
>CAZGJP010000436.1:0-2195 GCA_964526605.1 uncultured Lentisphaera sp. | reverse complement strand
GCGTCACCGTGCTGAACAACCAGACCGCCGTGATACGCCGTGGCGACACCCTCAGATACTTCGAGGAATACGAGCTCGAGACGATACCGAACGAGAACGGCGTGGCGGTGTCCGAGCCTGTTCCCACCGGAGACGTCCAGGAGCTCGAACTGGGAATAACCCTGGAGGTGAAGCCGGCCATCGGTCACGACGGGAGAAGGATAATGCTGGATCTGAAGCCGAGCATCCTGGAGTTCATACAGTTCGACGAATACATCAACGCGAGGCTTCCAAGGACCAGCGAGAACGCCATAGAGACAAAGGCCGTCGTCCGCAGCGGGCAGACCATAATTCTTGGAGGCATGATCACGGAGACCCGCCAGCACGACGACAACAGCATCCCGTTTCTCGGGAGGATACCGCTGATAAGGCAGATATTCAGCGAGAACAGCATGGACAGGCAGCCGCTGAACCTGATTGTCTTCGTGACGGCCTCGTTGATAGACAGTTCCGGAAACAGCGTCCAGATAAACGACTGAAGGCAAGGGTTCAGTAAACCCTGTTGTTTTACTGAACTCTCACTGAACTCTTACAAGTGGGACCTCCTCGGACACAATGATGTTCTACAAGAAGCAGAAGAAACGGGCTTTGGGCCTCGACATCGGCTCCGGAAGCATAAAGGCGGTGGAGCTGCAGGCGTCGGCCCAGGATGGAGTAGCCGTGCTTGGATGCCGCAAGTTGAGGCTTCGTGCGGAGGGGATACTGGACGAGGCGGAGCTTAGCGGGAGTCTTTCCGGATGGCTTGACCAGTCGTCGTGGAAGGATCTGGACATCTGCATCGGGCTGCCCCAATACCTCTCCACGGTGCAGGTCAGGGATTTTCCTGTCGCATCGGACGACGCCCTCAGGGACATGATATCCTACGAGACGGCGCAACTCTCCGGCATATCCGAGGAGAGCTTCATCCACGACTACCACGTGATGCCGCCCAAGTTCGGGAAGAAGAACCCGGTGCTCATCGGCATATCGAGATATTCCGCCGTGGCGGACAGGCTGAAGGCGCTCGAGTCCGCCGGAATACTTCCATCGGACATCACGATGAACAGCATGGCCCTGCTCAATTCTCTCTTCTTCCTGAGACCGGAAATCCGCAACGTGGACAGCCTCCAGATGCTTGTCGAGATCGGCGCGGAGAACTCGGTGCTCGTGATCTTCGCCGGCGGACAGATACTCTCCATAAGCAGCCTCCTCTTCGGGGCGGAGAAATACACCCGCGCCGTGGCGGAGGCCAGATCCCTCGACATGGCGAAGGCCGAGGAGGAGAAGCTCATGGCGGACCGCTGGACCAAGGACGAGTCGTTCTCGAGGATATCCGCGGCGCTGGTCTCCGAAGTCAGAAACGCTCTCGACCAGTGGAGGAACCACGAGAGTGCCGAATTCTCCGACAAGGAGATCGTGAAGATATGGATATGCGGAGGTGGAGCGGCCAGCGCCGGCCTCCCCGAATTCATGAAGTCCAGCTTCAAGCAGTCGCAGGTCGAGGTCTTCGGGCCGAAGGACGAGAACGGGATCGCGCAGCCGGACCTCTCTACGGCATTCGGCCTCGCCCTCCAGGCGCTCGGAGAGGCGCCGCTGAGGATATCCCTCACTCCGGAGCACATCAGATGGACAGCGAGGAAGAAGCGCAACTTCCCGTATCTCTCCGCCGCGCTCTTCTTCCTCGTCCTTTCAGCATTCCTCCTCCTCCTGGCGCATTACGCCGACCTCAAGATGAGGGACGGCGTGAACAGGAAGACCATCCTGCGCCTGAGAAAATGCTCCGAACTAATCCCCCAGATCGAAAGTCTCTCCTCGGACATCTCCCACCACGAGAAGATGCTCCTGCCATTCGTCGCGAAGGGAAACAACATCCCGAAGCTCATTTCCGCCCTTGCCGACATATCGGCGGCCTCGGAGGAGAACATCGCGCTAGTCTTCCTCTGCGACGAATCCGCCTACAGATCCCTCCAGCCGGGCAAGACCGAGAAGGCGGCCCCGAAGTTCTCCATGTTCGATAGCGCCTCCGACGGATCCGCAGGGGCTTCCTCCGCGGCGACCCAGGCTGTCGTCATGTCCGTCGAGGACGTCCGCGAGACCGACGCGCTAGTGCTCTACGGCTTCACCTTGTCCTCCGGGAAGAACGAGCACTACGAGATAGTCCGCAGATTCCAGTCCCG
>CAZGJP010000435.1:1839-2199 GCA_964526605.1 uncultured Lentisphaera sp. | reverse complement strand
AAAGATGCCAGTCTTCCACAACAGCGGGCACATATCCAAGGGGCGGACCGAAATTCTGAAATATTTCAGCCATCTCGAGCTCGAATCACTCCCTACAGGAGGCTGGGGCTATGACCACTTCCCGGGATCGGCGAAATACTGCGCCAATCTCGGCCTTGACATGCTCGGCATGACGGGAAAATTCCATACTTCATGGGGCGAGTTCGGCGGATTTAAGCACCCCAACGCCCTGCGCTACGAATGCGCCTCGATGATAGCACTCGGCGCAAAATGCAGCATTGGCGACCAGCTCCACCCGTCGGGAAAACTCGACAAGAGCACATACTCGATAATAGGCAAAGCGTATTCGGAGGTCGAGGC
>CAZGJP010000435.1:0-1829 GCA_964526605.1 uncultured Lentisphaera sp. | reverse complement strand
GAGTTCTGCAAAGACGCAAAGCCGGTCTGCGACATAGCCATCCTCTCAGCCGCTGCTTGCAGCAGAGAGGCCTCCGGGCGCGAAAGCCACGCCGACACGGGCGCATCCAGGATGCTCCTTGAAAGCCAGATGCTCTTCTCGGTCGTTGATGAAAGCATGGACTTCTCCGCATACAAACTGATGGTCCTACCGGACGAGATAAGAATCTCTCCGAAGCTGAAGGCAAAGCTCGGATCATACTTAAAAAAGGGCGGAAGACTATTCCTTACGGGGACCAGCGGACTCGATCCGGATGGAAAGGGATTCTCACTTGATGTCGGTGCGAAATTCGCGGGGGAGAGCCCCTTCTGTCCGGACTATGTCCTCCCCGGCCCCGATCTAAGACCTGATTTCACAAGCTCGCCTTTCGTAATGTATCTGAAGTCTCAACGGATAAAAACAACCGACGGGGAAAGCCTCGGGAAAATCTTCGATCCGTATTTCAACCGCACGTTCCGTCACTTCTGCTCCCACCAGCATGCGCCGCCGAAGACGGCGGCATCAGGATTCGACTGCGGGGTCCTCAAGGGAAATATCGCATATCTTGCACATCCAGTCTTCTCGATCTACGCCGGATACGGGGCAGTCGCATACCGCGAATACACAATGAAGGCTTTGAAAGCTCTCCTCGGACAGGAGAATATCAGTGTCCAAACGCAGCTTCCTTCTTCCGCCAGGATATCTCTCATGCGCCAGAAGTCGAAGGGCCGGACAATTCTGCACCTGCTATACGCTCCAAAAATACTCCGCGGTGGAACGATAAAGACCGATGCAAGCACTCAGCTTTGGTCCCCAAAGCCCATCGAAATCGATGAGGAGCTTCCTGTCCTCCAATCATCCATCATAAGGGTCAGGACGGACGGAAAAGTCCGTTCCGTCAGAATCGAGCCCGAAGGCCGTGAAATACCATTCAAACCTGAAGCCACCGGCGTGATAAGCTTCGACTCCGGAGACTTCTCCTGCAAAAGGATGTTCTCCATATCTTAATACAGAGTCTTAGTAATGCCTCAGTCTTTATACCGATTTGCGTTCAATTTGCGTTCAAATTTTCGGAACAAACTCAAAAGAACCTTGCCGCAAAGCGGTATTACTGCGATGAGAGGGTCATAGCGAGTGCCGCCGTCTCACTGCAGTAAAGGCCGAGGCATTACTCACAGGACGAAAAAAAACGAAAAAAAATCCGATTGGGAATTTGACACGGAGGTCTTGCCGATGTAAAGTAGATATCGTTATCTAATTTAAAGGACCGGCATGGCTGCATCATACAAGGACATAGCGAAGGAGGCTGGGGTTTCAGTTCCTACGGTTCAGCGTGCGATGAACCGGAGCAACAAGGAGTCCTGGCCCGGGACTCGGGAGCGTGCTGAGAGGATAAGGATGATAGCCGAGCGGCTTGGGTTCCGCAAGAGTCTTGCGGCTAAGGCGTTGAGGAGCAGGCGTCTCAGGCAGGTAGGTGTTTTGATGCGCGACGTACCCGGCGTGAGGATACTTGACGAGACTCTTTACGAGATCCTTCTCGGGATCAACGCCGGTTTGGAGGAGAAGGACTATAGTCTTCTCGTGGTGAGGTTGAGCGAGCTTTCTCAGAGGGAGCCGAGGCCGTTCAGGGAGAACATGATAGACGGTCTGATCGTTCTGGGCCAGATGGGAGGCGATGTTGAAAAGCGCGCACAGGGCATGATGGACAGGTTGGTGTGGATAGAGGGGAATCACTGGGAGGAGAATAACTGCATCCGCAGGGATGAGAAATTGGCGGGGAGTCTTTCTGCGCAGGGGCTGATTGACGCCGG
>CAZGJP010000434.1:0-2209 GCA_964526605.1 uncultured Lentisphaera sp. | reverse complement strand
AAGCGCTTCTTCCTCCCATTTGATGTTATCTGCAACTAATTGACAAATTGGCTTGAAGAAGAGAATGGCAGAAACCGAGCTGGGATTTGATCTGCTTCTTAGGCAAGGGCGGGAAGGCTAGGCTTCCTTCATCGGGCGATTCTTTCAAGACCAGGCGAATTGCGGACACTGATATTCTTAACATCTTCTGCGAGTTTCGCAGGTTCCACGCCCTCGGCGACCTGAGCCTTGAATCCATCTATTTCAAGGCCGTCTATGTTCACGAACTTAGCGGCGGGACGAAGGTCCAATTCCTTGAAGCTGAAATCCATCCCATTCAGCTTCAGTCCCTTCACATGTCGGGCGAAAATCCCATATGCAGGCATATTGCCTTTGCCATTAGGATCGGGATATCCTGTTCCAAGCTCCTTTGGGACCATCGAGGCATCCTTCTCCGTGCCTCCACCATTGCTTATGATGTGTATATTCTTAAGCTGGATGCCCTCTATCGGCTGATCCTTCATTCCAAATATCTGTATTCCACTCATCATATCAACTCCATCGGCGACAACGTCCGTAATTGTGATGTTCTTCATCCGGCTTGCCGCACTTGCATCGGGATTCCGGTTGCGGCTGCCAGTAACTATGTATAATGCGTAGTTCTTGATATTCGACATCTTCAGGTTGCTTGCGCTTATGTTTTCTAGGATTCCTCCGTCCACCTGCTCGAGGGCAAAACCCATGGAATCCAAGAATACGCAATTCGATATGGTGCAGTTGCGGAATCCTCCTGTGGATTCGGTGCCGAACTTGATCCTCGCATTCCGTCTGTCCTTGGGATCCGGCTGCATTGTCCCGTCCATGAGGGTTCCGATCTTGAAACCTGAGACCTGACAGTTCTCGATGCTTAGGTTCTCCGTGATACGAAGCTCTCCTAACACATATGTGCTTTTCGGGCAGATGGCATCGTCCTCCGGTGTATTGACCTTGCAATCCCTCACGAGCACATTGCGGCAGCAGTCTATGTCTATTCCATCACGGTTGCTGTCTATCGTGAGATTCTCCATTTTTACGTCTTCGCAGCCCGTTGCAAGGACGGCGAACCATCCTCCTTTGAAGATGGTGATGCCGCTTATCCCCACATTTCTGCACAGTTTCAAGGATATGGCCTTGTTCGCGGCGTATGTTTTTCCTTCTGGATCCGCTGGTGCGGCAGGAGAGTCTCCCTGGGAGCCTTTGCCAAAACCGATTTTATCATTCAACTTCCCCTGCCAAGTGGTGAGGCCGGCCCCGTCTATCATACCCTCTCCGGCGATTGATATGTTCTCAAGGTTCTCCCCCCAGATCAAACTGTTCCGGAAGAAGCTGTGTCCTCCGTCTTGGTATGCAGTCTTAGCCGTGAAAGGCTCGGTAGGATCATATGACTTGCTGTCCCACTTGTCTGCCACGATCACTGCATCCTTTCCGATGTGAAGCGATACCCCGCTCTTCATCCTTATAGAGCCGCAGAAATACCTCCCCTTTGGAAGTAAAACAGTTCCTCCTCCCGCCGCAGCCGCCACATCTATTGCCTTATTGACCGCCGGACTATCAAGCGCCTTGCCATCCCCTTTCGCCCCATGGTCCAAGACATTGAAGACTTTGCTGTCCGACGAGATGAATGCCTTCGGGCCTGCAAGAGCGCCAGAATTCAGAATCGCGATGGTGATCAAAGAGGATATGAAACGGCGTGAACATATCATTGTAAGCCTAACCCCGATCTTGAAATCAATCGCATCCGCTACCATTGTTCCATAGGTCGTGATGGAAGACATCGTCAATGTTCGAACGCAGGTCGTTATATTTGTAGGGCTTGACATGCGTGTCGGCAAAAAGAACGTTGCTCGTGTTCCCAAGGTGCCTTGATGTGCAGGTGTTTCCGGATGTTCCCGGATTCCACGTGGCGGCAAAGCATTTAGGACAAAAAACGGTGAACCACGCATCATGCGAGGTGTTGCTCCATGCGTCGGATAGCAACATGCGTCTGGGAAGGTGGTTGCACTTCACCATGTTCCATGACGGAGAGGGATTGTCAGGATGCAGATAGCTGACACCATGCTTGCGGCTAGTCTCGTATCGGACGGCCATTATTCCGTATCCCCCGAATTCCGGTGCGAACTTGTCCTCAACCTCCGGACAACGCCATACTCCCTCCCTGACAAAACCCAGGTTCACGTACTTCCAATTGTGG
>CAZGJP010000433.1:0-2216 GCA_964526605.1 uncultured Lentisphaera sp. | reverse complement strand
GTCCCGCTAAAATAATGCAGGCACAAGCCGAATACACCTGCAAATACGACTCGAATCTGGTCCAGTCTGAAAAAGTCCCTAAAAGGGTTGTGAAGACAGTTCGGCTGAGGGTGACTGTGACAACGACGGATAATCCCCAGAACATGCTAAAGCACTACCGTAAAATGGTCGAGGACAAGAATTACTCCGTCATGCCTTGGAACGACCAAGGGGAGAAGCTCGGAATTGGTTCCGACGGACGAATACGGAACAAATGCTGGGCCTGGATGAAGACCAAGAACGGGGTCTATTACGATATTGAATCAACGGATCAGGGCCTTTTCATAAGAGAATTCTGCGGAGCGGCCTTGAAAGGCAAATGACGTTTTTTTAGGAGCCATGCAAAATGGATTTTGAAGGCAAGATTCTCATCACCGGCGGCGCCGGCTTCATAGGGGCGAACTTTGTTAAATTCCTCTTGAGGTCCGAGCCTCAAGCCAACATCGTCAATTACGACGCGCTCACCTATGCGGGGAATCTCGAGAGCCTATCGGACGCCCTTGGAGACAGCAGGCATGAATTCGTGCACGGAGACATACGCGACAAGGCCGGGGTGGACGCCGTATTCGCCAAGGGCGAGATCGCATGCGTGATAAACTTCGCCGCTGAAAGCCATGTGGACCGTTCCCTGGACAGTCCTGACAGTTTTGTCCAGACGAACGTGCTTGGCTGCCTGAACCTGCTGGAGGCGGCCAGAAGGCATGGTGTGGCGAGGTTCGTCCAGATTTCGACCGACGAGGTCTACGGGTCCCTTCTCCCCGGGGAGGCGGCCTTCACGGAGGAGTCGCCTATACGGCCGAACTCGCCGTATAGCGCGAGCAAGGCCGCCGCCGACCATCTCGCGAGGGCCTATCACCACAGCTACGGCCTCGATACCGTCGTGACGCGCTGTTCCAACAACTACGGTCCTCTGCAGTTCCCCGAGAAGATGATTCCGCTCTGCATAAACAATGCCTTCAACGGCAGGAAGATCCCGGTCTACGGGGACGGGATGCAGGTGAGGGACTGGCTCCACGTGGAGGACCATTGCATCGCCGTGTGGGACATATGCAGGAAGGGCCGGGCCGGCGAAGTCTATAACATCGGGGGAGCCTGCCAGACGACCAATCTGGATCTGGTGCGGGCTATACTGAGGGAATGCGGGAGGGACGAATCGCTGGTGAGCTTCGTCAAGGACAGGCCCGGACACGACCGCAGATACGCGATGGATTTCACGAAGCTGAACAAGGAGACCGGATGGAGGCCCCGGCACGAGTTCGAAAGGGGGCTGGCGGACACCGTGGAATGGTATTCCAACAACAAGGGATGGCTGGAGCACGTGAGCAGCGGAGAATACAAGGGCTACTACGAGAAGATGTATTCGAACAGGTGACATGGCACCCTTCCTGCTATGTGTCCATCAAGGATGATAGTGTCGAGACGAGGAGCTGAACAATGGCATTCAAGGCATTCGGATTGAAATTCGGGGATGCGTCCGCGGATTCTCCCCAGAGCGTGCACGACGAGGAGACGCAGAAGGTGCTCCCGAAGCCGTCCCCTGGGCATCTCGAGAAGGGGCTTCTGAACTGCCGCAGCTGCGGGGCGTTGATACGCCTCGACTCGGTGGCTCCGCTGACGCTGTGCACCTGTCCCGGGAAGGACTGCGGAGCCATGCTCTTCATCCCGATGAAGGTGAAGGACTACTGGCTCTACGAGCCCCTCGGCGGCGGCGGCATGGGGAGCGTCTACCATGCATTTCTGGTGCGGAATCCCAGTGCGGAGTTCGCGGTCAAGATCCTGCCACGGGAGCAGAGGAACAACGCGGAGCTCGTCGAGACCCTCCTCAAGGAGGCCGAAACCGGCGCCACGTTCGGCTTCCATCCGCACATAAGCAAGGTCTATGAATACGGTTGCGCCGACGGCGAGTATTTCGCCTCCTACGAGTTCATCGAGGGGATAAGGCTCGACAGAATCATCGAGTCTCCCGTGCGGCGACCCGACAAGGACATCCTGCTCTGGTCGCTGCAGATACTGTCCGCTGAGCAGCACATGTTCGACAAGGGATATCTGTTCAGGGATCTGAAGCCGCAGAACGTGATAATAAACGGCGACGGGAACGTGAAGATGATAGACTTCGGGCTGGTATGCAAGGCCTCCGAGAGCAAGGAGATAAACTCGAAGACCATTCTCGGCTCGCC
>CAZGJP010000432.1:0-2228 GCA_964526605.1 uncultured Lentisphaera sp. | reverse complement strand
ATCGTAGTCACAGGTCGCACGCGCATAGATATTGGCATCGTCCACAATACGAGCTTGAAACGCTCTGTCTGTGGTCGTACACACGTCGTCTTGGAGAAAAGACATGCCCTCTGAAAACGTAAAATCATTTTTAGGATCGGCCAGATCGAGTTTCCAGGCGAGACGAAGATCCGGCCCCGGCCCCTGAACACAAGCCGTCCCGTCTCCGGAACCTCGCCACTGCCCCCATGCGGATTCAATGTCAGCCGCTACAATCACAGACGAAAAAGACATAAAAAGCAATAAGACGGAGGGCAGCAAGCTGAAGTTTCGAAGAACAACCAACGAAGCACCTAAACGATTCGCACAGGATTTCATCATGCCTTCCCCCTTTGCTGTTTTATGAAGATCCAAGATATGTTCCAATACACATTACATCTAATCACCAGATACCATAAACGGAGCTAATCATTTTTCAAGTTATGCGTTAAAAAAATAAAAAAAAAGATTTTTATCGTTCTATATTTGATTTTTTTGTTTTTTGGATAAATGTATCATAACACTAGTTTTTTTTATTGCCGGGAGGGCTTGTGTTCTTTTGTCTGGGGCGTTATCTTACATGGAATACGCCTATGCTATCCCCCGAATGGGAACGGAGAAAAAACATCGAATTCGGAATCGGAAAACATCTTATGGGATACCATCACAATCGGATAAAACAGCTTGCAGGCTCAATCATTCTGCTAGTTTTTCTCTTTGCATCCAAGCTTACTGGAGGCTGGATAGAGGAAAAAGATGGGCGGACAATCATACATATCAAGGTCTATTCGATGCCCACGCCTGGCGCGTTGGATCCGACCTCCATGGCCGAAGATAGGAAGATCAAGGATTTCAAGAGAAGATTCGTTGATCTTTTCGCCCGTAAGTACAGGGATAAGTATATCGCGTCTCCCAAAAGGTATGGTCGCTGGAATTGGGAGAGAGTCGAGGTGGAGCTTCATCCGTTCACCGGGATACAGGTCGAAGGCGTGGAGGCTGACCTGCTTGCCATCGCGGGCGACATGGCCCCCGATGTTATCCAGATCAATTTCAGGAAATCCGACACATACATCCGGAACTCCTTCCTCTATCCACTGGACAAACCCGAGGACGGGTATTTCTCTTCCTTGTCCCCGGAGGAAATTGAATACAAGATCAACCCGAAACTATGGCCTGTCATAAAAAGAAAAGGACCAGACGGACAGACACATGTCTGGGCTCTTCCCATGTCCGGAGTCAGAGGCAAGGTGCTTCTTTTCAGGAAGGACATATTCGACGACAGGAACGTCGACTATCCCAGCGCGAAATGGGATTGGGATGACTTGCTTGATGCCGCGAGGAAAATCACCGATCCGGAGAAGGGTATCTACGGCATTGCCCTCGGCAGAGGCAACCATGAATCATGGTTCTGGGCCAACTTCCTCTGGTCCGCTGGCGGCGACGTCATGGAATACGAAGAATCCACCGACCAGTGGAGATGCTGCTTCGATTCCGACGCGGCGGTCGAGGCGCTGGACTTCTACATAAGGCTCAGCACAGAGAAATGGACGGACGGAAGGGGAAACGTCCGCAGGGGATATGCATACAGGGAGAACAAAGACTCATGGGTGAAATGGTACAGAGGCGAAATCGGGATGATCTACAACTACATAGACGAGAAGATGTTCACGAAGCTCGATCCCGGGTTGACCGGGATCGTCCCCACGCCACTGGGGCCGGATGGAACGCGCGCCGGAGAAATCAATTGCGCCATGGCCGGACTGTTTTCCGGCATAAAGGAACCCGCCGTCAGGGATGCCGCATGGGAATACCTCGCCTACAAGAACTCAATCGAATCAGACAAGATATGGACTGATGTTCTTGTGGAAAACGGAATGGGGCAGTTCGTCAACCCAAAATATCTGAAGATGTTCGGATATGACGGAATCGTCAAGCTCTGCCCGAAAGAATGGGGCGAGACCTTCGACACCGCCATCGAGACGGGTATTCCCGAACCCTACGGGAAGAACAGCAATGTCGCATACGACCTCATGACTATTCCAATAGTCAAGGCGGAGCAGATGGAGCGGGACGGCTCTCTGCCCACGGACAAGATAGAACGCCATCGTGCACTGAAGTCAATCCTGGAGGATTCCTGCAGGAAGGCCAATGAAAAGATGATAGGAATAATCCCTTCTGCGGAGAAGAAGAAGCGAAGCATCGTCGCATAT
>CAZGJP010000431.1:1042-2240 GCA_964526605.1 uncultured Lentisphaera sp. | reverse complement strand
AACGTTTGATGCACCACGCTGCGATGGAATGACTGGCTTGTTGCACTTCTGGCATTTTACACCAGGTCTGAATGGATGGTGTCCGGAACACTTAAGTCCCTCAAAGTTATCTCTCTGAGTTGCGCCACTCATACTGCGCTTATCACCACAGGAACATTCGACCCACATATCTGCAAGTGTGGAAGTGTTGCCTGTTGAATACAGCTTCAATTTTCCTTTGCAATCAGAGTTTCCTCTGTGAACCCACCAGCTCCAAGGAAAGTCAGACATATGCCCGTCTTCACAGACTGCGATAAAGCGAGCAGGATATGCTGGACGATGGCACTCAGGACAGCTAACCCCATATTTAAGGTATTTATCTAGATCAAAGGTTGGCCTCGCGTCAAAGAGTCTACCACATTTCAGATTGGAGCAGACATGCCAGTAAGGAAATGTCACAACCGGGACATCTCCGGAAAAACTTGTGCGGGGCATATAGAAACAGTCTACACCGAGATAGGATGCCAGCCTGCCGTCAATAATTCTCTGCCCCTTCTGTTTCCAGTATGAAATATCCAGAATTGTCACGGAATCCTTCACAGCGTCAACAACGGAACCTGGGCCGAAGGTTGTAATGATCTGGTTAGGTCGCAGTTCACCCAGCTTGTTATTATCGTACGCCATATCATCATTCCTCCGTATAGTAGAACATATTCGCCGAGCTCTCGACTTCGCGCATAGACTGCAGGGTTGCCTTTTCATCTTCCTCATGCGGCCTGTCATAAGGGTTCATCAGTCGGTGGTACTTTTCGGTGCCTACAACGTAGTAGCGAAGAGGTTTATCAGTCTGTGCAGCGCGAAGATTCCACCAGTCAATGAATTGATTGATTTCATCCTTGGCATCAGTAATCGCAGACGGTTTGACAATATTAAGCCTTTCAATGATCATGTCTCGGACAGTTGCAATCTGATCATCTGTCAGTGATCCAATTGCCGCAGCGTCCGGATTATTAGCCATCTGTGGGTAGGTCAGGCGAATCGCTGAGATAACCAGCGCGTGCAGAACGCGATCCCTTGCTCTGGCTGAAAACGGGGTAGCGGTTGTGCCTTCGACAAACCTGTACAGCTGAGCATGGTAACTTGTAAATTAAAAAAATGGCAAATGTAACCGGGCCGAAACCCATTTATATTTTTAAAAACAAAAACATTAATTTAACCC
>CAZGJP010000431.1:0-1032 GCA_964526605.1 uncultured Lentisphaera sp. | reverse complement strand
CGAAAGGTCACGCGGCCGATACGCATTATAGAGTGTAACAACCAAACCAGGATATGAACGCCCGATACGGCTGGTTGCCTGAATATACTCGGAGTTCTGTTTCGGCTGGCCGGTAACTACCATAAGGCCCAGACGGTTAACGTCCATACCAACAGCAATCATATTCGTGGCAATTGCCGTGTCCAGACAGTCTTTTGATTCAATTGTTGCTTCCAGCTGATTCAACTTTTCCGGTATTCTGTATGAAGCCATACGGGATGTGATTTCTTCGTTGCGGTGTAGATAGCGTTCCTTCTCAAGACCGTATTTTCTCTTGATTCTATGAATTCTCTTAGGAATATCGTCCTGAAGCAGACGAACCGCACCGCCAAGCTCACGAATGCTGTTAAAGTAACCTACGAGTGAGTAATACGGGTCGATGACATCCCTGTACTCCTCCTGCAGGGAATATGTGTAGGCTGTCTGAAGAATGATGGCATAGATCCAGAGCAGAGCATTCTTCATGGATTGACCAGGAGCGCAAATGCCGACATATTTCCGGAATGGATCATCCTTAACCGGTATTTCCCGAATGAAGAAGCTGTCGCTAATCTCAAAGCCGTTGGGAGGGAACTGCGTAGTATTTTGCCGTGCATATAGACATCTGGTCTGCGCTTCCGCATTTTTAATCGTTGCAGTCGATACCACGTATTTTGGCTTGATTCCATCATGCGTGCACATGTCTTCAATGATGGTCTCATATGCACCATAGACAGTTCCAAGCGGCCCAGTGATCAGGTGAAGTTCGTCTTGGATTATCAGCTCCGGAGGCAGGAAGGAACGAATGTTTGTCAGTGTTGATGTGGGCAAATTTTCAGTTCTATTATGCCTTTTATGCTCAGCACCTATGGCAACATACCCGTCGCGGCTGCATTTTCGATTAACACGACCGAACAAAGCATTTGTATCCACGTCCCAAGGCAGGCGGGCGAACTTATCAACTGTGGACAGGATGATGGTTGGGCATTTGCTGTAGATCTCTTCATCAACAAG
>CAZGJP010000430.1:0-2245 GCA_964526605.1 uncultured Lentisphaera sp. | reverse complement strand
ATACCGCCTCGACCCGGCCAAGATAGTCGGGCTCAACTCAAAATATGGCGCCCTCGACTGGCGGCTCCCGGAGGCGCACGCCATATACTGGGCCACGCTGGGGATAACCTACGACAAGAACGGACAGGTGGAGATAAACTGCGACAGGATGATAACGCAGTCGCTCAAGGAAGCCTTCATGGCCGGGAAGATACTCATATACGACGAGCAAGACTTCAGGAATTTCATGACAGTCCCCAACCTCAACCTCACCGACGCGGTGAGAAAGACCTATCAGGAGGCATACGACAGGCAGAAGTCCTCCTCGTTCCGGGGCGCCCTGGAGAACTTCATGGTGGACGCCATAGTCCTCCTCTACAACTTCGGTCAATACAAGAAGGCCGAGGAATATCTCGGGCAGCTCAGGGACTTCTCTCCGGCGAACACCAAGTTCAAGCAGCCCCTCGACAACTTCGTCCTCAAGGAATGGACCGAGGACGTCCAGATGTCGAGCCCAAGGCAGGCCATGGACATCATAAGCGGCCTCGTCTACAGGTCCTGTTTTCTTCTGGCCGCCGGAGAGAGGAATTCCGCCGCTTCCCATGAACGCATGGCTGCGGCCGTCTACAAAAGATATTATGCCGACCAGAAGGTGAGTTGGGGGAGGATGGGGCTTCCACCTTTCGACACCATAAAGAACGACATAGCCAAGAAATGCATCGAGATATTTCCGGAGAGGACGGCAAAGGCGTTGAAGCAGCAGCTTGAAATACTCGAATTCGAGAACAAGAGCCTCGAGGGAAAAAACGAGGAGGAAAAGGAGAAATGAAGGCACGCATGAAGACAATGCTGATATTGAGACACGCCAAGGCCGAAAGCCCCGCGGGATGCCCGGATATCGAAAGACCCCTCGCGGAAAAAGGCGAGAAGGACGCAAGACGGATCGGGGAGTTCCTGAAGGAAGCGGAAATCCTTCCAGACATCGTCCTCTGCTCGAAAGCCAGACGCGCAACGCAAACCGCGCAGATCGCAGCATCGGCGATGGGCGTTCCACCGGAGAAGCTGGTCGCCGAAAGCCGCCTCTATTCGGCGGACACGGCCGATCTGCTCGCCTTCATGGACAATCTGGACGACGCGGCAGACATAGCGATGGTGGTCGGACACAACCCCGGCTTGGAGAACTGCGTGTCCGAGTTGATGGGCGGGGCGACTTTCGCCATGTCCACGGCCTCCCTCGCATGTTTCGAGGCCGAGACGGAATCATGGAGGCAGTTCCGCAAAAGCTGCGTACTCAGATTTTTCGTCCATCCCAAGCTTGTCAAAAAGCTCGTTTGAGCTAATATAAGGCTCTCCGCGACCGCTTTCATCCAACAACAAAATGAGGTTCCATCATGGCAAGGACAAAGGAAAGGAAGACCGCCTCGCAAGCCCTTCGCGACCAGAAGAGCGGTTTCGAGATAGATTTCTCCGGGATGAGGCTGGCTCCGGACAGCCTCATGGAGCTCGACGAGCAGATCAGGAACGCCGATCTCGAGATGAGAAGAATAGAGGCCGGCGAAATAAAGAATCCAGACGAGAACCGCAAGGTGACGCATTTCACGGATAGGAAATACTATCCGCAGACGGAGCTTTTCGCCGATGTCGAGGCCTTCGCCAAGGACATCAGGGATTCGAAAGTGAAAGGATCCACAGGGGACAAGTTCGAGGCCGCCGTCATAAACGGCATCGGCGGCTCCGCCCTGGGCCCCCAGTTCCTCCAGTTCTCCATCAACGGACCCTACTGGAACGAAAAAAGCGACAAGGGCAGGAAGGGATGGCTGAAGATATACTTCCTCGACAACACCGACAGCTCCGGGGTGACGGACCTCCTCGGGGTTCTCGACCTCAAGAAAACCATCCTAGTGAACATATCCAAGTCCGGAGGCACCCAGGAGACCAAGAACAACATGATCGCGTTCATGGGCGCGTACGCGAAGGCCGGACTGGAATTCCCAAGGCCCTCATGCGCCATCACCATGGAGGGAAGCGAATTGGACAAGTTCGCGAAGGGAAGCAAATGGCTGAAGGTCTTCCCCATGGCCGACTCCATCGGGGGCAGAACAAGCGAGACAAGCGTAGTCGGCCATCTCCCTGCCGCTCTCGCAGGAATTGACTTCAAGGCGCTCCTCGAGGGAGCATGTACTATGGACGAGTGGACCAGGAGGCCGGACTTCAAGGAAAACCCGGCCTACATGCTTGCCCTGTCCTGTTTCATATCAGGAAGAGG
>CAZGJP010000429.1:0-2245 GCA_964526605.1 uncultured Lentisphaera sp. | reverse complement strand
ATTGAATGGGACTTCAAGGGCTCCGAAACCGGCGTTGATGATGCCTCTTCCGAGCTTGCGGAAGGGATCGCCGGCCTGGACGCCCATAGTTGAGATCAGCATGAAGACTACCGCCACACAAACCAGTTTCCCGCTCCTTCTCATAAATCAACCTCTTGGTTTTTTGTAGACGTTGAAATTATTTCAGGAAATAAATCTACCGCTTGAAAATAACAGTTCAAGGATAAAATTTAATTTTTTTAGGATTTATTCCAAACCGCAGAGGTCACATGAAGAAAAAGAAGCTCGAAGGTCTCACCATGCTCGGCGGCAGAAGCATCCCGGTGCCAGACTCTCCCGCGGACGCCCCCCTCGAATGCTTCGACAACAGCCACCCCGACAGGGACTACGAAATCACTTTCGACTGCCCGGAGTTCACCTCGCTATGCCCCGTCACCGGCCAGCCGGACTTCGGCTCCATCAGAATCACATACGTGCCCGACCGCAAATGCATAGAGAGCAAGTCGCTCAAACTCCACCTGCACTCGTTCAGGAACCACAACAGCTTCCACGAGGGAGTCGTGAACATGATACGCGACGCCATCGTCGCGGCGGCGGCCCCGCGCAGCCTCGAGGTCGAGGGATCGTTCAGACCACGCGGCGGGATCTCGATAAGAGTCAAGGCCTCATACGTCAAGAAGGGAGGACACAGATGAAAAGCATCCACGGCGGAAACATATGCACCCCGAAGGGCTTCCTCGCTTCAGCCCTCCACTGCGGACTGAAGAAAAGCGGAAAACCGGACATCTGCCTGCTCGTCTCGAAAAGACCCGCGACCGCGGCGGCGGCGTTCACCACCAACAAATTCCGCGCCGCACCAGTCGAACTCTCCGAAAGGACCCTCGCGAAATCGCTGCCAATACGCGCGATAGTGGTCAACAGCGGCAACGCCAACGCGTGCACCGGGAAAAAAGGCATGGAAAACGCCAGATCCATGGCTGCCTTCACCGCCAAGTCCCTCGGAATCAAGCCCGGAGAGGTCCTCGTCTGCTCCACAGGGAGGATCGGCGTCCAGCTTCCCATGGACAAGCTTGAAAAGGGAATCACCGCCGCCGCCACATCGCTGGGCGCGGACAAGGGATCGGACGCCGCAGGCGCCATCATGACCACGGACCTGGCGAAGAAGGAATGCGCCGTATCCTTCAGGACTTCCGGCGGCACCACGGTCTCCATCGGCGCAATGACGAAAGGCTCCGGCATGATCTCGCCGAAAATGAGGACCGCGCATCCACACGCGACGATGCTCTCGTTCATCACATGCGATGCGGACGTGGAGGGACAATTCCTCCGGAAGACCTTCGATTCATGCGTGAGACGCAGCTTCAACATGATCACGGTGGACAACGACATGAGCACGAACGACAGCGTGCTCATGCTCGCCAATGGCGCCGCAGGGAACAGAAGGATAACGGCGAAATCCCCGGATGCCGCGAAATTCGCGGAGGCCCTGCTCGCCGTCATGGAGAAGATGGCCAGAAGCATTGTCCTCGACGGAGAAGGCGCGACCAAGTTCGTGACCGTACTCGTCGAAAACGCACGTAGCGACTCCGACGCCGAACTCTGCGCAAGGGCGGTCTGCAACTCCATGCTCTGCAAGACCGCCTGGTTCGGAGGCGACCCCAACTGGGGCAGGATACTCGCCGCGGCAGGATATTCGGGCGCGGAATTCTCCCCGGACAAGGCGGACCTCTTCTACAACCGCAGCGCGGTCATACGAAAAGGCAGGCCAGTCGGAACCCCGGAGGAAAAACTCGCAAGGGAAGTCTCCGGAAAGGAACTTCTCGTCAGGATCAGCCTCGGCGCAGGGAAAAAATCCTGCACCATGTGGACCAGCGACCTCTCCTATGACTACGTCAAGATCAACGCGGACTACAGGACATAGCGGAAGAACGACAGCCGGCAGAATCTGAAATTTGAAATCTGAAATTTTTCAGGGAGAGACCATGAAGAAGATAATCGGAAAGGCGGCGGTGCTGATCGAGGCGCTGCCCTACATACAGAGATTCCGCGGAGAGAAGATCGTGATAAAGTTCGGCGGAAGCGTCATGGAGGACGACGAGCTCATGGCAACGACCATCCGCGACATCGTCTTCATGGAGACCGTCGGCATGAAGCCTGTCGTCGTCCACGGCGGCGGAAAGGCGATCACCGCACGCATGAACGAACTCGGGATCGAGACCAGATTCAACAACGGCCTCATATACAC
>CAZGJP010000428.1:0-2249 GCA_964526605.1 uncultured Lentisphaera sp. | reverse complement strand
ACCCTTCGGAGAGGTATTTCAGGGCGAGGGCCTGCGCCTCGGAGATTTTTCCTCCCCGTGCAAGCTCGGCAATGCATTGTTCCGGGTTCTTTTTGATGGGCTCCTGAGCAGATGGCGTGACTGGCACAGGTTCTTGTCCCATGTCCGTTCGTCCGGCCGATCCCGGCGCGCCACCTCGTGGCCCGGACCAGAACGGCATCGTGTAGACGAAGCAGAGAATCAGCAGCATGAAGACGCCGCAACCCATCCCGTATTTCTTGATGTCATCAGGGTCCATCGAGGATATCCCTCCTTGAAAATCCATCCCTAAACATAGCATGGCTTCGGAAAAATGGCAATGGAGGCTCGACCAGATGGCCTTTGCCGTCGTTATCTGGAAGGCAGACAGGGTTGACATCGGGCCAAGACGCGGGTATATTGTCCGCTTTGAAAACGCCCGGGTAGCTCAGCGGATAGAGCAGCGGTTTCCTAAACCGTTGGTCGGAGGTTCAATTCCTCTCCCGGGTACCAACTTCATCTAGGTCCGGGGCTTCTTTGGTCCCCAGATCATTTGGCCAGACGCGGCGCGAAGCGGCAAGCCAAGCCGAGCACTCGGCTAGCGAGACGGCTTCGCCATGCAATTCATTGGCAAGCTGGAGATTCTCAATCTTTTCCACGCCTTCAGATCTTATCTCCATGAGCATCCTGATGCTGGGATTGAACGGACTGTATTTCAGGGAAAGCTTGTCTTTGAAGTAAAACACTTCCGAACTCATGGCGCTCAATTGCCCGTTTCGGTTTTCTCCACCCTTCGAAATTAGACTTTGCCCGAATCCAGAGTAGAGGTGAATTCCCCCGATGATGTCCAGGATCGTTGGAATGATGTCGATCTGGCTTCCTCGAACTGTCGTATCAGCCCCCCCCATGACTTCAATGCGTCTCGCGTTTAGGATTGGATTCCAGAATACAAGTGGAATCCGGAATTCAGTAAGAGGGTGCTGGCCCACCAGACAGCTTCTGTGATCGGCGGTGATGACAATTAGAGTTCTATCGAGCAGCGCATGGTTGCTGGAAAGAATCTTCAAGAAGTCTGAAATTCCCCTGTCGAGATAAGCAAAGGAGTTGTAATACACGTTGGTGAAGAGTTGCGGTTCGGAATCGGGGATTACCCATGGAGAATGGGTTGTGGTCGTAAGTATGTGCATCACGAAGGGTTCCTCCAGTTCCAATGCCATTTTCGAACAGGTCCTTAGGAAGGAGCGGTCGAATATTCCGAGATTGTCCTCGAAAGGCTCCGGTTCTCCGGAGCTCTTCAGCATTTCACGTATGTCCTCGTAGCTACGCGATGAGAATCCTTGATTGCCCATGAATGCTATGAAATCGGAGTGGCTCTGACGGAATCCCTCGCAGAACACTGCGCTCTTGGGGCCAATATCGAGGATTCGAGGCAGGCTGCCGTAACATCCATTCAACTCATAGGAGCTGAAACGGCGGCCAGTTTCGTCGAGTGTCGCCTTGTGGAAGGATGTAGTTGTGGAGAAGAGTCCGCTGGCGGTCGCATTTCCGCTCTGTATGATGTTGGGGAAATATATCCCCTGCTTCGCGAGACTGCTAAGCGAAGGCATGATTTTCTCCTTGCAGACATCGTTTTCCATTATCCCGGCGGACATCCCCTCGACTTGGATTATTATCACATTGCATATTCCCGTCTTTTCTCCGCTTGACAAGCTCCTCCGCAGGGGATACTTGCCATCTTCGGGTGAAAGACCAAGTAGATCCAGAGACCTTGCAAGTGCCTCTTCTCCATCTAGATTTCTAGGAGCGCGCTCCTTGAAGATCAGCGGAATATGGGTCCTGAAAAGATCATACAAAGGATTCGGTAGGGCCTTGTTGATTGCAGGATCGAGAGACGAGCATCTGTAGGACGTGCTTTCCGACATGCTCATATGCCAGCCGCCGAAAACCCCTGCACCTTTGACGAGTATCGGCTCGAAAGAAAGAGAAATGGCTACGATTATCCCCGCCAGAGCTATTGTCACACGCCGAGATCCGGGTGGCATGCAGCATTCAGTTCTATGGATTCTGCGTGACAAAACACAGGCACACCAGAATAGGCCGGCGACGCCGGTGAAAAACAATATGGCGATGAATGGCCTCGACATCAGGAAGGGAAGCACGGCCCAGAGTAACTGCACTGGATACATGACATATGCGGCACGAAGCTCTCCCATGTGCAGCTCGCGTTCGGCGAACACTATCCAAAAGGCAGC
>CAZGJP010000427.1:777-2251 GCA_964526605.1 uncultured Lentisphaera sp. | reverse complement strand
CGGAAGGAGTCAGAAGACGCGCGGCGGAGCGCATGATCAGAACCGCCCATGCAGCAAGAAACCTCGGCGTCAAAGTCGTCAACGGATTCACCGGAAGCTCCATATGGCACCTGATATACTCCTTCCCTCCAACCACCCCGGAGATGATAGAGAACGGATACAGGGACTTCGCCAAACGATGGCGCCCCATCCTCAATGAGTTCCAGAAGCTCGGCGTCAAGTTCGCCCTCGAAGTCCATCCAACTGAAATAGCCTTCGACATCGCCTCCGCAGGGCGCGCCCTCATGGCGCTGCGCAAACACCCCGCATTCGGATTCAACTACGACCCCAGCCACCTCGGATATCAGGGCGTGGACTATGTCGAGTTCATACACAAGTTCGGCGACAGAATATTCCACTCGCACATGAAGGATGTCGGATGGTCCGCTGTCCCCGTCGAGGCGGGCGTCTTCGGCGGACACACCGATTTCGGCGACAAACGCAGATACTGGGACTTCCGCTCCCTCGGCAGAGGCAGAATCAACTTCGAGGAGATAATCCGCGCACTCAACAGAGTCGGATACCAGGGCCCACTCTCCGTCGAATGGGAGGACAGCGGAATGGACCGCGAATGCGGCGCCGCCGAAGCCTGCGCATTCGTCAAAAAAATGGACTTCAAGCCTTCGGCCATAAAGTTCGACGCGCAGTTCGACAGATAGACCAAGGCAACCGCAAAAGGCGGAGCGACAAGCGAAATGAAGATCGCTCTCGTATATCCCAGAATCTCCGTCAGGGAGCGATACGGCGCAGACATAGGCGAAATAGGAGGACGCCAGGCACCCCTCGGCGTCCTCTCCCTTTCCTCCTTCCTCAAAGAACAAGGACACGATGTCATCGTGATCGACGCCTCCGCAGAGGAGCTCGAAGACGACAACACCATCGAAAGAATCAAACGCCACTCCAGCGACTTGGTCGGCATATCCTCCACTTCGGTCGCAATGCGAAATTCGCAGACTCTCGCGGCGAGAATAAAGGCCTCCACATCCTGCCGGACCATCATCGGAGGACCACACATAAGCTCATCCCCGGAAGACTTCGATGAAATGACACAGTTCGACTTCGCCGCAGTCGGCGAAGGTGAAAAAACTATGGAAAATCTCGCCAAATCATTGGACGCCGGAACCAATGACCTCTCCAGCATAGCAGGACTGATCTGGAGAAGAGACGGAACAACAGTCCGCAACAGCCCCGCCGAACAGATCCAAAACCTCGACAGCCTCCCGTTCCCGGACAGAGACGCCCTGCCAGACATCCGCCTCTACCGACCACCCATAACATGCTATCTCCACGAGCCGGTCGTCTCGATGGTAACATCAAGGGGATGCCCCTACAAATGCATATTCTGCGACAAGTCCGTTTTCGGAGACAATATCCGCTTCCATTCCGCGGAATACGTCCTCTCGGAAATCGAGCACGTCGCAAAAAAACACGGGGC
>CAZGJP010000427.1:0-767 GCA_964526605.1 uncultured Lentisphaera sp. | reverse complement strand
AATCGCATTCCTCGACGACACATTCCCCTGCGGCAGAAAAAGATTCGAAAACATTCTCGACGGAATGATCAGGATGGGGACCCGCCTGAAATGGTCATGCATGGCGAACGCCAACGACCTCGACGAGAACATACTGCCAAAAATGAAGAACGCGGGTTGCTGGCAGATCGCAATAGGCGTCGAAAGCGGAGACGACAACATCCTCAGGCGGATAAGAAAAAAGTCCACGACATCGGAAATTGCGAAAATCGCAAAGGCCGCACACAAGTGCGGAATATACGCCAAGGGGTTCTTCATGCTGGGACTCCCGGGCGAAACTCTCGAAACAATCGGGAAGACAAGAAAATTCGCAACGTCAATACCTCTCACCGACGTCACATGCACCATCGCCACCCCCATCAAGGGCTCGGAATTCCACAAAATAGCCGAATCGGGAAAATATGGAACAATGCGCAGAAACTCCACCCCATCCGACCTGAGCTACTGGGAGCCTGTCTTCACACCATGCGGCCTCAACCCCAAAACCCTCCTCGAAGAACAAAGAAAATTCTTCAAGTCATTCTACCTCCGACCATCGGTGCTCCTCAGACAAATCGGAAAAATACGCTCCATAAACACCCTCGCGAGAATACTCCGCACCATCCCAAAAATACTAAGGAGCCGTAAGGAAATAACTTTGACATTTGGCGGAAGCATCAGGCCACCGCAGACGAGGAGAGACGAATGAGCATATTGAAATATATGAATGAGGAACGACGCAGTATCCG
>CAZGJP010000426.1:473-2261 GCA_964526605.1 uncultured Lentisphaera sp. | reverse complement strand
TCTATTCGACCGCCCTGCCCCCGGCCGCATACGGCGCAATTTCAGCGGCAGTGGAGCTCGTGCAGACCGAAAAGGTCAGGAGAGATGCGAAAAAACTGCTTGAGAATGCGGAAAAGCTCCGGGAGGAACTGCGCCGGGACGGCCTCGACTGCGGGCCGGGCGGCAGCCAGATAATCCCCCTCATCGTCGGCGAAAGCAGCAAGGCTCTTGATGTGTCAGAAAAACTCCTTGCGGACGGAATTTTAGCCATCGCCATCCGTCCCCCGACGGTCCCCGAAAACAGCGCCAGGATCAGGCTCTCCCTCAATGTCTCGCATGGGGAGAAGGAGATGACGCAACTGATTGCGGCGATCCGGGTTTCCAAAACGTCGTGAAGGTGGGGATTTCTTCCTTTCCTCCGTTTGCTCTTTGTAAAAAAATGTCCAGCTTGATGGCGTCCATTGCCTCCCCCCTTCCTCAATCTCCGACGAGCAGCTGCTTGAGTCTTCCGCCGGCTTTCTTCATGTAGGCGAGGTTCCTCTCGATGAGCTTGGTCCTCTGCTTCGCACATTCCGCGGAGCGCAGAGGGTCCTCCGGCGTGTTGAGAACATAGTCGAGCAGGACGTCCACCGTGGTCGAGGCGACGTGTATCCTCGTGTCGGACGACGCATAGTAGATGAGGAGAGTCCCGTCTTCGAGCCTGACCGCTCCGTTGCAGAATACCACGTTGGAGACGTCGCCGATTCTTTCGCGCCCTATCGGCGCGATGAGGTATCCTCCGGGAGACGCGACCACCTTCTCCGGGTTGCGGAGATCGCAGAGGAAGGCGTATATGACGTATCGGAGGCCTGCAGCAGTGTTCCTGACGCCATGCGCGACGTGGAGCCAGCCTTTGTCCGTCTTGATGGGGACGCAGCCTGCTCCATTCTTGACCTCCTTGATAGTGTGGTATATCCGCGGCTCGACGATCGTCTCTTCCGAAATCGAGGCTGGATTCATCTTGTCGGAGAGCCCCCAACCTATCCCTCCCCCCTTTCCCGCCTCTATGAAACTATCCTGCGGACGTGTGTAGAAGGCGTATTTTCCATCTACGAATTCCGGATGAAGGACCACGTTTCTCTGCTGTGCCGAATCGGTCTTGAGGTCGGGCAGCCTGTCCCATCTCTGGAGATCCTTCGTGCGGACGATCCCGCACTGCGCCACTGCGCTGGAGAGGTCTCCGGGAGGAGCCGCCGGATCCTTCTTCTCCACGCAGAAGAGGCCGTATATCCATCCGTCCTCATGCCTTGTGAGACGCATGTCATACCAGTTGGTCTCGTCGGGGGAATTCTCCGCGATTTTCAACGGCTTCTCCCTGAACCTGAATCCGTCTATCCCGCTTTTGCTTTCGGCGATTGCAAAGAAGGACTTGCGGTCGAAGCCCTCCACCCTGCACACAAGCATGACCTTCCCATCATGCAAAATCGCCCCTGGATTGAATACCGCGTTGATTCCGAGCCTCTCGATGAGAAATGGATTTGACTTCGGATTCAGGTCGAATCGCCATTGAGGAGGGACATTATCTCTGGTGAGGACCGGATTCTCGTATCTGTAATACGCCCCGCCCATCCAGCCCCCATCCAGACGATTCCTACGCGAGACAGCCTCCCTGAACGTGGCGATGATCCTCTTCAGCCTCTTCTTGTAGCTGAAATTCACGCAGACACGGCCTTTCTTGTTCTTCATGCTGGAAACTCCTCAATTCGTCTTCCTGAACATCAGGGCGCCGAGCGGCGGAAGCGCGAGCCTGAGATGGCATGGGCGACCGTG
>CAZGJP010000426.1:0-463 GCA_964526605.1 uncultured Lentisphaera sp. | reverse complement strand
AAGGGGGCGCGGGGGGGGATTGGGGTGCCGTTTTTGGAATGGGGTCCGGGGGATTTGGGGGTTACCGGGCCGAAAATGGCCATGGTCCCCACGCCGGATCCGCCGTAGATCTCAGCGTCGGAATTGAAAATCTCAAGCCAGTCTCCGCCGAACGGAGCTCCTATCCTGTAGTCGTATCTCGGGACCGGAGTGCAATTCATGACAACCATGATCGGATCGCCACGCTTCTCGTCCCATCGCAGGTACGAGAAGACGGACTGCTCGACGTCGCTGACGTCAATCCACTCGAATCCCTGGTTCTCGAAATCCACTTCCCAGAGGGCCGGGCACTCCTTGTAGATGCGGTTGAGATCCCTGACCGACTTCTGCAGCCCCTTGTGGATTGGATACTTGAGCAGATTCCAGTCGAGGGACACCTTGCAATACCATTCGTTCCATTGTCCGATTTCGGAACCCATGAAGT
>CAZGJP010000425.1:0-2265 GCA_964526605.1 uncultured Lentisphaera sp. | reverse complement strand
GAGGGTGAAGTCAAATTTGTCCGTGATTCTCGACAAAAAAGCATTTTCCCACTCGTCGCACTGGACTACAAACAAGTGCTCTGAAATGTCTTTTTCGAATTCGTCTAATTCCTTGATGAAGGATGCGGACACCCCTTCAAGATACTCCTGGATGAAACGCCATATTGAAATATTATTCTTCGTTTTGATCCAATTATCGAAAAAAGCTATTCCAATCATATCCCATTCCTTGCCGATTTTGAAACGTCGATCCGGAGCCAGACTGCGCCATTTTTCGAGAAAATCGTCTTTATCTTCCTGGCACGAGATTGTGAATTCGACAAAGGATTTTCCGTTTGCAACTTTTGTCATTTTGTTCGTTACGCGTTCAAGCAATTTTTTGCGCAGTTCGGTCTGTTTTCGCCATGTCGCATCGAGTTTGTCAAGCAGGTCTGGGAGTTTTTTTAGTTCTTCTTGAAGTTTTGCTGTCTCATCAGTAACTTTCATGAACTCTGCAGATTTGATTTTGCGCTGTTGGTCTATGGCTTTGAGTTGGCCGACCTGTTCCGGGTCAAGCCCTTTTTCGCGGCATGCCGCTTCAAAGTTTTGGTCGGCTGATTCTAAATATTTATCAAGGGTTTGCCATTCCGGAGCATCAAGGAAGAGTTTGTCCAGGCTTTTTTTGAAGTCGGCGAAGGAATTATTCAGGGAATTCTGCAAGGCAACAATACGTTTCTGCAATTCCGAGTCAATTCTTTTGAAAAATGCAGGTTCCTTCCATTCCGCCGACGAAAATGGAAGAACAGGGAATTTCTCTGGAAGCCCCTCGATGATTTCCCCAATCTCGGCAGCTGTTTTGCTAGAGCCTGATCCTATTGCCTCAAGGTATCTTTTTGCATCCTGCGCTTTCTTATGTTCATTGGCTGGCTCCTGCATCTCGGCGCATTTGTCCCATCGGCGGGAGAGTTCGGAAATGTCCTGTTCGAGTTCCGCTTCTCTTTTTTCAAGTTGCGCCAAATCACGCCTCTTTGCAAATAAATCTTTGATTTTGCCTTTATATGTTTCCTGTTCATAAAAGATTGAGACGAGTTCGTGTGATATCATTCGGTCTATCATCTTGAGAATACTGCCAGCAGATTTTTGTCCCTTAGTGAGTTCCGAAACTTCCCCCTGACTTTGAATTATAATGCCGAGATTGTGCAATACGGTTCCAATGTCTCGAACCGAACGGTTTGCAACTTGATTGACATTATTCCCCCAAAGGAAGGTATCCGTTAATCCTTCTTTCGAGCACCACTTCATCTCAAGCATGGAGTTAGGCCCGAGTGTTTTGAAAAGACGCAAGAATTGTTTGTTAGTTTCGGTGTCGGAGGAGCCAGCTGTAATATTAATGGTGTTTTGGGCGACTTGCCGCAGATATTCTATTATTGAGGACTTGCCGGTGCCACGTCCGCCGATAATGCAGTTGAATTCGCAGGAGAAATTTATGGTCTGGTCGCTTAGAAACTCTGCGTTTTTTATGCTCAAAGATACTATTCTGCCGCGGGGATTGTCCCTTTCCGGAGACTCCTTCTGAATGCGGATGCGGTTATCATTATCGAGAAATGCCTGGCGCAGAGCCTCGATCGAAGGCTCAGACATTTTGATCCAAGTATATCGGGATCCGATGAAGTTGCCCATGTCGTTTTCACTTAGCCCCTTAGAATCCGAAGACATTGTGTAAGCAGGTTGTCGGTGTTTTCTTTTCCATTCTGGAGTCGGTGTGCATAGTATTGAACTTTCTCTTGAGGCAAGTGGAAAGGAGATTACCTCCACACAATGCAATGAGTCATTCTGAGTGAAATCCTCTTTATGAGTTGATCCTTTGCAAATCCCATCATTGGAAAATGCATGGGCTGCGATCACCATTCCACCTTCTTTGTTTTGGACTTTATCTATTACCGTCCTTAGTGAAACATAAGCGTTTTCGTGGCGGAGAGGCATTGGTTTTCCGTCCGTATAACGCCGGCCTTCAGCCAAACCTAGTTCCGAGAGTGTTTTTGAAACTTTATCAAGATCTTTTGATTTTTTTACGGGATTAAATAGAACTATCAAATGATAGCCTATGTCTATTTCAAAGCCCGGAAAAATGATCAGAGGATCGCGCTTTAATTCTTTGGCAACAGACTCATTCTGCTCGACCAAATGAGTTATAAACCACTCACGCGAATTAGGATATTTTGAAAAATTATGTTCAGTTGTGGCGATAATATCAAGATTTTGTTCATGACATCGTTTCAAATATGT
>CAZGJP010000424.1:0-2289 GCA_964526605.1 uncultured Lentisphaera sp. | reverse complement strand
ACAGTGTCGTCCAGCAGGCAAAGAAGCGGATCGAGAACATGGCATACGGCGAAGAGCGCAGAAAGGACCAGATCCCCTTTGAAGGCCTTAAGGTCTTCGGCCATCAGGCCGACAAGGTGGACCTCACCCTGATGCCGAGGAAGGGCACGCCCATGGAGATCGACCGGTCGGTGACCGACAGACGCATATCCTTCACCGAGTTTCTCAAGAGGCTTACCGGCCGCGTCGGGGCGATATCGAAGGAACAGAACCAGGCGCTCAGGGCCGCATTCGGTGATTCCATCGAAGTTGCCCGCGCAGATGAGGTCATCGCCCAGATAGAGGCGGAAGGCGGATGGAGCACTGACGCAGGACACAATGGCAATATCCAGATAGCCAATGAATAGCAACGGGAGGTGAAAGCGTGGGAACGAAATCAACGGCATACGGATTATCGATAAACCCCATCATTCTAAAACAGCTGCTCGTCGATTGCGACATCAACCAGGGGGCGGTCGGAGAGGTGACTGGTCTCGCCAGGACAACCATCAATATTGTGGTCAACAGGGGATACATACCCCTCGAGCACCCGGAGTTCAAATCCCGGGTGGAGGCGTTCATCGGCGGCAACATGCGCGCCAGAAAATGGCTGGCCCATCGCTGTCTGAAGGTCGAGAACATCTGGGATCCCCTGGGCCGTGAACTTGGAAAAATCCATCCAATCGGCAGGACAGCGAGAATACTGGCGACGAAGAAAGGACAGTCAGTCCGCAATGGCAATCCGCAGCATATCCATATAATACGGGAGGTGGAAGTGATAACAGAGGACACAAAACGCCATTTCAGGCTTTTCAAGAACCCCTTCATCAACGATGTCCAGGAAGAAAAGGACATCTACATGTCCGACGAACACCATTATATCGAGGCAGCCATGATCGACGCGGCCAAACATGCAGGCTTTCTGGCGGTCGTCGGCGAGGTGCAGAGCGGCAAGAGCATCATGCGCCGCAAGGTGGTTCTTACCCTGCAGCGCGAGGGAAACGTCCGGGTGATCTTCCCGCAGATCGTCGACAAGGACCGGGTCACGGCGGCGTCACTGTGCGACGCCATCATCCACGATATCAGCAGCGAGAAGCCAAAGATAAAGCTCGAGGAGAAATCCCGCCAGGTCCTGCGTCTGCTCCTTGCCAGGCATAAACAGGGGTCCCGGCACGTCATCATCGTCGAGGAGGCGCATGATCTCAACTTCAAGGTCTTAAAGCTTCTCAAGAGGTTCTACGAATTCGAGGACGGTTACACGAAACTCCTGGGCATCATCCTCATCGGGCAGCCGGAGCTCAAGGACAAGCTTGACGAGGGGGAGCACCCTGACATGAGAGAGGTCATACGGAGGATCCAGATCGCCGAGATCAGGGGACTCAACGGCAACGTCAAGGATTACCTGGGACTCAAGTTCAAACGCGTGGGCGCCAAGGCCGAGGAGATCTTCACCGAGGGCGCCATAGAGACACTCTCAAAGCGGCTCACCGACAGGGACGGCAGGACCGGCAAGACGATCAGCCACGCCTACCCGGGCCTCGTGAACAACTACGCGGCGAAGGCGATGAACCTTGCCTGCCAGATGGGCTGCGAGAAGGTGACGGAAGACGTGGTGATGGAGATATGAAGACAAGAAGCCGGCCAGGATACCACAAGAAGCAGACCGGCTGCGGCGGGCATCCCGGGGTATCCGGGAGCCCGACCGGCAGTCCGTTAAGGTACCCGAACGGAGATGTCGCCTGCCGGGGATGGAACGACCGGATCGATATGTCGGTGTGCATTACCAGGAGCACGCGGCATCCGGAAAAATGCAGGGGATGTCCGTTAAACCATTGAGGAGAGAATCATGACCCAAAAAGGCAAACAAACTTTGCAACGCGTTTTCTGGACGCTGGTCCTGGCAGCGATGTTCTTCGCCGGCCTGATAACCGGGACGGACCGCGCTTTCAGGCGGGGATTTGAAAAAGGCCACGAGGCCGCCTCGAACCACATATCGACGAGGATACGGGAGGGAATGAAAGGACTCGAACCGTTCTACGTCTCCGATATCGGTTTCAGGTTTTCGCCCAGGGGCTTCACCATCACGAACATCCGTTTCATAGGCGACGAGGCGGTCTATTCAGCGAAGGCGGAGGCATCGAAATGAAGGCAACCGTAGAGGTCTATAAGGACGTATGCATCATCAAGATCACCGACGACAGCGGTGTAGTAATGGACAGGTACGAAACGGAGAACATCCTGGTGAAGAATCATCAATACGAAAAAAAATAT
>CAZGJP010000423.1:0-2291 GCA_964526605.1 uncultured Lentisphaera sp. | reverse complement strand
CATCAAAAATCGTCCGAATTTCCTACTCCGGAAAAGGAGGCAAAGGGGCATTCAGGCTCGTTCTCTATGTGCCAAATGATGCGGACAGACCTCCGCCGGGATTCCTTCTGATCAACAACAGAAAGGATGTCAATCTTATGCCCGAAGGCAAGTTCTGCCAGTTCTTCCCGCCGGAAACAATAGTCCGGCGCGGATATTTCGCGGCGGCGTTTTTCAACGGTGAAATAGATCCGGACGAAAACGACGGATTCAAGAACGGAGTGCACGGGATATTCGACAGGCAGGATGCCGGACGTCCGCCCGACGCCTGGGGAACAGTCGCGGCATGGGCGTGGGGAGCGAGCAGGGCTCTCGACTACATCGAGACCGATCGCGACATTGACGCGAGGCGCGTCGCGGTAGTCGGACACTCGAGAGGAGGGAAAACCGCGCTCTGGGCGGCGGCGGAGGACACGCGTTTCGCGATGGCCGTCAGCAACGATTCCGGATGCACAGGCGCGAAAATCGCAAGACGGAAAATCGGCGAGACGGTGAAGGCGATAAACACGAACTTCCCCCACTGGTTCTGCGCCAACTACAAGCGGTTCAACGACAGAGAGGACGAGCTTCCCGTTGACCAGCACCAGCTTCTTGCCTTGATAGCTCCGAGACCGCTCTATGTCGCCAGCGCCACCGAGGACATGCACGCGGATCCGGAGGGCGAGTTCATGTCTTGCATTCTTGCAAGCCCGGTCTATGCCCTTTTTTCCTTGAAGGGAATAGCCGGCGCCAAGATGCCCCCGCCCAACACCGCCATGCATGATGGCGCCATCGGCTACCATATCCGGAAGGGCGGACATGATCTGACCGAGCTCGACTGGAATTTCTTCATGGATTTCGCAGATAAAAGATTGCACTGAAAGACAAGGACAACTTCAATGAAGGCCAAGGATTTTGATTTTGGGCGATTCCGCGAATTTCGCGCGAGGCGCGAAGAGGAGCTCGCCGATTTTCTGAATGGAAAAAGCAAGCCGAAAGTGTTTCTCAAAGAAGTCGCATTCGAAAATTTCTACGCCTGCAGAAATCGCGAGGAGTCGCTGGAGCTCCAGCTCGATGCCATCACACGCCAGATGGGACTGAAAAGCGGCAACATCCCATACATCGAGCCGTGGTTCGGGGTCGGCGTTTATGCCAACGCGTTCGGCGCCGAATACATCTGGCCGCCGGAAGGTGTCAAGGAGTCCCCGCAGACCCATTATGTCGCGCACAGCGAGGAGGACATCGAGAGACTTCCTGAGCCGGATATTCAAAAGTCCCCGATAATGAGGATGATAATTGACGCGATAGACTACTTCGTCGAGCAGACCAAGGGAGAGATTCCCGTGTGCGTCACCGACACGCAGAGCCCGATAGACAACGCGACGCTGATATGGGACACTTCGTCTTTCTTCCTTTCAATGTGCACGAATCCCGAGCTGGTTCATAAATTTCTGGAGAAGATAACCCGTCTCACCATTGAGTTCACCGACGAGCAGATAAGGCATCTTGGCGAGACCTGGGTGCGTCCCGGGCACATAATGCTGTCGTCAACGCGGGGACCGGGAATCGCCCTGTCGGACGACAACATCGTCATGATGAGTCCGGAGCACTATGGCGAATTCGCGGTGAAATACAACGAAATCGTCGCGGCCAGATACGGAGGGCTCGCGATACATTCCTGCGGGAACTACAGGAACCAGCTCGAAGCGCTTCTTTCCACCAAGGGGCTCCTCATGATTGACGGGGCGTTTTCGCTCGAATGCGACCCCACGCCGAACAGCGATTTCGAACAGTTCAGAGACAGCCTCAAGGGGCGCGACGTGATACTGCAGGCTCGCATGGGAGAGGACTGGAGGGAAATTCTCCCGCGGCTCTATCATCCGGATATCAGGCTCGTGATGGCCATATCTCCGCCCAAGCCCGGCGAGCCGGCGAACAAGAATATAGTGGAGCTCGACCGCCTGCTCTCGAAGATGGGGTAGTGCTAAAACTTCCGTTCTCAGCGGAGATTGCCCAATTCCATTCCCGTTAACACGGCAACGGGGTCATCGGGGTCAGTGCCCCCGAGAGTTTCGTCTAAAGGGTGAAAATCGAAATTCCTATCAGTCATGCACAAAAAAGGACAGCATCCCATCTTTTCACATGGAGCCAATTGAAAAACTCCCCGTGGCCGAGCGGCACGCTATTTTGGTTGACAAATGCAGTCAATCTGATATAATCCATATGGATGATGGAACATCCTATTTTTAGCTTAAATTCAAAATAATGGCTGA
>CAZGJP010000422.1:0-2308 GCA_964526605.1 uncultured Lentisphaera sp. | reverse complement strand
AAGATTTGATTGCCAGCAGAGGGTTCAAACAGGATATTGCTGACCCACCCGGTACTAAAAAATAAAAAAAAACATAACGGGCCAAAATGGCCCCCCTTAAATAACCCCATAACCCCCGGTTTTACACCCAAGTAGGCCCGGGGGTTACCGTCTTTTCGATAAACTACGGCAACTGCATTCCTGATTCCATTTCAGTCTCTCCTTCTTTCTTTTTTGAATATGTTTAAGCCGTCCCCTTCGCCTTCCTCAGAAGGGGCATGTATTTGCTCATCGCAAGCTGCAATATGCTTATGACTTGGCTGACGGTCCAATACAGGGTCAGTCCCGACGGAAGGGAATAGAGCATGAAAAGCATTATCAAAGGCATGAAGGCCATTATCTTCTGCTGCATCGGGTCGGCGGAAGTCGGTGTCATCTTCTGCTGGAGGAACATGGTTCCGGACATGGCCAAAACAAGCGGGTTTATCGGAAGCGGTATTCCCGGGATGAAGAGGCTGTCCGGGCGCGAAAGATCGGCCGCCCACAGGAACGACGCCTGTCTCAGCTCGACCGCCCCGTTAAGCGTGTTGTATAGCGCGAAGAACACGGGGATCTGGAGCAGTATGGGCAGACAGCCTCCGAGCGGATTGACTCCATGCTCCTTGTAGAGAGCCATCACCTTGGCGTTCATCTTCTGCGGATCGTTCTTGTACTTCTCCTTTATCTCCTGCACCATAGGCTGGAGCTTCTGCATGTTCTTCATCGAGGCGTTGGCCTTCTCGGTGACAGGCCAGAAGACCAGCTTCACCAGCACCGTCAGGATGATTATGCTCAACCCGTAGTTTGCCACGTGCTTGTTGAGCATCACCAAAAACGAAAGCAGCAGCTGGGATATCGGCTCGAGCCAGTTCCACCCGAGATGCATTATCTTCGTGGCGGATTCGTCGAACTCCTTGAGCAGTGCGCGCTCCTTCGGCCCGACATATAGGGCGAAGGACAGCGCCTTGCTCTCTCCGGGGTTCAGATTCAGCACATTGACACCCGCGCTGGACATATATGGAGCGGTCGGATCTGCTTTGTCTTCCGGCGCAATCGCCTTCAGCGTGTTTCCATCCTGGAATGGCTCTCCGGGAAGCAGTATCGAGCAGAAATACTTGTTCGAAAGGGCTATCCAGCGCGCTGGATTCTCCTGCCTCTCGTCAATGCCCTTGCCCTTGAACGGCTTCGCCTTGACAGCCCCGCCAGCCACCATGCAGCTGTCTATGCTGAAATATTCGCTCTGAAGCTGGTCTCCCGCGATGTGCTTGAAGTCGCTGATGCCGCCGGCCGAGACCTTGAACGATGGCATTGATATCTTCGCTTCTCCAGTGTTCCTCACCGTCAGTTCGCTGCCCACCACGTATCCTTCGCCCACGGAGAAGGTCTGGACAAGCTCCAACGTCGAGCCCGGGACGGCAAGCTTCCTGGATATTTTCAGCTTGCCATCGTCCTTCTCGACCTTCACGTCCAGCACTTCGGAAGGAAGTCCAAGCTCCACCTTCAACGCATCGAAAGGCGTTTCGGAACCACCGAAGGATATCTTGTCCTTCCTCGCCCGGTCCAGAAACTTCCCGAAACCGACACTCCTTATGGACGAATCGTATGGGGATATATCGCAGGATATGACATCGTTGCCTATGCTTTCCGCGGCGAAGCTGGAAGCGTCCAGGGCTCTCCCCGTATTTTTCTCCGTCGGCTGAAGACCCTCTGTGGCGGGAGGGGGCGCCTTCCCGGCTGGGACCGCGGCGGCTTGTTGCGGCTCGTCCGTATCCGGCATCGTGCCTTTTACGGGTTCGACACCCTTGGCCGCGGCAGGAGCCATGCCTTGCAGCTTCGCCTTCTCCTCCAAGGCCTTCTTGGAGTACATTCCCCACGCAACCACCAGTCCTATGCACAGAAGTAGCGCGGCTATTGTCTCTTTGTCGAATTTCACCTTTACACTTTCTCCGTTTGCGCCTTGTTCCTGCGAAACCCGAACTTCTCAGGCACGGGATCGAATCCGCCTTCGCAGAGTGGATTGCATCTGGCTATTCGCGCGCATCCCATAGCCAAGCCCTTCAGCAGTCCATGCCTTCCCAACGCCTCGGCCATGTATTCCGAGCAGGTCGGATGGAATCGGCACATCGGAGGAAGAAAGGGGGAGAGCAGCCTTTTGTAGACCTTGACCAGCGCAATCAGAAACTCGCGTGGCAATCTGGCCGGATTCAGCATCCCTTCCATTTCCCGGCCTCCCTCGCCAACCTGATGAAATCCCGCTGGACATCCGCAATCTCCGCATTGAGCAGATGCT
>CAZGJP010000421.1:0-2310 GCA_964526605.1 uncultured Lentisphaera sp. | reverse complement strand
CTGGCTTTCATGAATTCCGACATGAGGGAGCCCGACATCGAATGGAGCGCCAAGAACTGTCCTTTCGAGAAGGCCGGGCGAGGCAAGGACATTGACGGAGGCCTCTGGGCCGATCCTCTCCAGCCAGTCGTGGAGGTCTCATGGACGGCCGCCAACTCCTTCTGCAGATGGCTCAACAAGGTCGAGTCTGACTCGGGCAGGCTGCCACCAAATTTCACATACCGCCTGCCCACCGAGGCTGAATGGGAATACGCCTGCCGGGCCGGCTCCCAGAAGGCTTATTGCTTTGGCGAGGACGTGGAGAACCTCAAGGACTACGCCTGGTTCGAATCGAACAGCGGCGGACGCTCGCATCCGGTCCGCACGAAAAAACCCAACGCGTTCGGCCTCCACGACATGCACGGCAACGTGTGGGAGTGGTGCAACGACTACTATTCCGAATATGAATCACTAAAGGACAACCTTGTGAACCCCTGCGGCCCGAAGGCGGGCAGCGTCTTCGTGCGCAGGGGAGGAAGCTGGATAAACGATGCCGGCCACTGCCGTTCGGCATACAGGAACTTCTGGAAGGCCGACGACTCATTCAAGTATCTCGGCTTCAGGATAGTCCTCGCCCCCGAAATCGCTGCGATAAGAAGCAGGAGATAGTCCGGGAAAAGACACCATTGATTGAAATATGGGAGCCATGGTTTATCTTTCGATGAACCTGGATATTGCATTTGACATGCGATTAACGCAATATCTATCCCGAGCGCCTTTCGGCCTTGGGACAGGCTGATTTTTCGAGGCTCGCCTCGAAAAGATCGGCCTCCCCGATGCTCTGGCGAGATCGGGGGCTTCGATCCGGTGAATTTTGCTGCCTGTAAACGCGAAATTTAGGTTAACAACGGGGGCGTGTCCGAATGAAAAAAAAAGGCGTGGCATCCGAATTCTGGGAAAGAAACAAGCTGACGATCGAGAGGATATCGCTTCTGCTTCTGCTGCTGGCCATGGCAGTACTTCTGCCACGTCTATTCAAGGATCCAGACATCGAGGAAAAGATGGTGGTTTGCTTTGCATGCAGGAACACTGATTTGATGCGAATAAATGCCCGCAAAATAGAGGAGTTCAAATGCTCCGTCTGTGGCGGCCGGATCGGAATCGGATGGAAGTGCAGGGACTGCCACTACGAATTCCCCATAATTATAAAGCCGCCGCCCCCAGAGATCAAGAAAGACGAATATCCCGGATACTATCTCAATTTCTGCAAGTGCCCAAATTGTGGAAGCGTCAACACGGATCCAATGCTTATGAAAGGCAGGAAAAAATAATAGATCGGGAATTTCGGGTCTATACTACTTCTTCTTCCCTGTGGCCTTGTTCTGTTGGACGACCTCCGATATGCTTATTCGCCCATTGTCGTTCAAGGTCAGGAACCAAACATACTCCTCAGACTCCTGATTGACATTCTGGTACTTCACGTAATGGAGATCCCTCACGTAGACCACGTTCCTATAGCCGGTGAAATGGTTGCCGGAGCAGTTTTCGTAGATTACGCCCTTCTCGGCACCGGACAGATCGAAGTTCCCGGACGGGTTATCGGGATTTATCCCGTAACTGCTAGTCCCATGCCCTTGGTTGATTTCGCTGCCATTATAGATAATCCTCTCCCATTCGTCGTATACCGTTGCCAGATAGTCGTTCAAGCTGTCCTGGACAATTATGGAATTACCGGACTCCTTGAGGACTATCTCCAGATCCTGAGGCGATGTCGGCCGTTCCGTCTGAGTGCTGGGACAGTAGAAGACCCCGAGTGTATTGATGTAAGGGTAGACGATTGACATGTCGTCCAGAAAGCGGCCGTTGGCAGGCATCGGACAGTCCGTCTTGTAGTCGTTCATGTAGTTGTTGTATCCGATCGCGATCTGGCGGATGTTGTTCATGCACTGCGTCTCTCTGGCATATTCCTTGGCGCGCCTCAGCGATGGCAGTATGATGGAAAGGAGCACGCAGATTATGGCAAGCACTATTGTAAGCTCGATCAATGTAAAGCGGATTTGAGAACGTCGGACACATCTGGCCTGTCTTTGCTCGATCATGGCTCTGTCCTCCTTTACCTGTCAAGAGCATTTAGCATGCCACTCGATTCTGTCTGGCTACCCCGCAAGGATTCGAACCTTGACTAAATGGACCAAAACCACTTGTGCTACCATTACACCACGGGGTAAAAACGCTCCGGAACCCGGATGGTTTTTATACATGAATATATCCCCGTGCATTGAAAAAACAACGAAACGCATTCCATCGTCGGAAGGTACGTATTCAGTAAAC
>CAZGJP010000420.1:0-2318 GCA_964526605.1 uncultured Lentisphaera sp. | reverse complement strand
GGAGAGAAGCAGAGGATATCCATAGCGAGAGCCATCCTGAGAAATCCCAGAATACTCATCCTCGACGAGGCCACATCGTCGGTGGACACCCAGACCGAGAAGAAAATACAGGAGGCTCTCGAAAGACTGACCAGCGGAAGGACCACCATAGCCATAGCCCACCGCCTCTCGACATTGCGCAGATGCGACCGGCTCGTCGTGATGAAGAACGGGGAGATCGCCGAAATCGGAACCCACAGGGAACTGATGGAAAAGAAGGGGGTATTCTTCGAACTGGTCAGGCTGCAAAGCGAAATGTCCAGGATAATGGCCTTCGAAGATGGAGAAGGCAACTTCGACGGAAGGACAAAGGCCGGAGGCGGAAGATCCGGCGGCAACGGCGAGGACGGCGACGGCGGATTCAAGGAGGACTTGTGAAATGAGGATTCTCGGCGGAAACGATGTGAGATTTGAAAGAAGCGCGAACGGAACTCTCTCGTGCAGCTTGAAAAACGGAGAAAAACATCCGCAGGTGCACTGCATCGCGCTCTTCCCGCTCAGCAACCCAGGCTCCTTCATCTCCGTAGCCGAGGAGAAGGAGCACGACCTGGAGGAGATAGGAATACTGGGGGACCTTCGGGATTTCGACGACGGCCAGAGACGGATGATAGAGGAATCCGCCGCGGAACGATACTTCGTGCCGGAACTCTCGGACATGAGGAAGATATCCTCGAAACAGGGAAGAAAGGGCGCCGGCCTGTGCGAGCTGGAGATCTCCACCGACAGAGGACCGAGGATCATCCACATATTCAATCCCCGCGAGAACATAAGCGTAAGCGGCAGCGGAGTGGTGTTGATCACCGACATCGAGAAGAACAGATACAGAATAAGCAATCCGGACAGGCTCCCCGAAGGAGCCAGACGCACCCTCGACTCCATCATGCTCTGAAAAGGCACGAAAAACACCGGCGACATGCGCCTTCAACCGTCTTCCCGCCTAGACTATGCACCTTGATGGCAACGAATCTTCACTTGACCCCCGCTATTTTCCTGAGCTCCGCGGCTTTCTGCACTTGGAGCCAGCAACGCAGAAGACATCCGCAACTGTTCAGGTTGTCTTCCGTGGCGGGGCCTTCGCTCTTCTCATGGGTCAAGTGGGCGCCGTCATTGCTCACCAACGTGCCCTTCCATGTCTCGCCCGGGCGTCTCTTCAGGAACTCTCCGTTGACATCTATGAGCGGGAGCTTGTATTTCTTCGCAAGATCGTAGAGGCCGTCGTTGTATTTCTGTATGTTTCCGCCCTTGTCCCATGTCGTCGGCGGGATGGTCTGCACAACCGGCACCGTGCCGTTGTCAAGGCATGCCTTGTATATGATCTCCATGTTTTTCAAGTAGTCCCCTGGAGGAACGCCCGCGTTGAGATCGTTTGTCCCCAGAAGTATGCTGGCAAAGCGCGGGTTGAAATCCTTGAGAAGCTGGGAGAGCGGCGGCATGTTGGCCTTCCCACCATCAATATATTGCTTCGACGTGACGCCGGAAGCGGCGACGTGGCTGCGCCCGTTTTCGACATCCTGCGCGGCAAGCCACCATCCATTGGATTTGTCGTTCTTGTCGGCGTTCATCCATTTGCATGTTTGAGCATCCTGGCCATTCCTTCCCGCACCCATCCTGGCATAGCGGCCGGATTGGTTCGCATATGTTATGGAATCACCCATCGGCAGGAATGGAACGCCATCGCCCTTGTGTCTTTTCGCGACGTCCGCCATGGCCTTTGCCCAGTTCCAAGTTTCCTTTTTAATCTTGACCTCGCCAGCAGAAACGGCCTGCCACGCGAATACCGCATGCAAGCCGAACAGTCCGGCGAGCAACGGCCTTCCCCATCCATAAACCCATTTGCTCATCTTCCAGCCCCCCATATGAATTTTGCGTTTCTAGTCACATATAAAACTCGATCCCGCAACGGCCACCGATAATTATATGGCTGATAGGCGTAAAAACAAATCGGATCTGCGGACCATGCACTGTCCCGTCCGTGGCGGTCAAGTCCGCCTTGCACGCGGCGGCGGCAGGGTGTATAGTCCGAAAACAGCTCGATCGTCGGGAACAACACATGGCTTTCATACTAGGAATAGAGACCAGTTGCGACGAGACTGCCGCCGCCGTCGTGGAGGACGGGCGCGCCGTGCTTAGCAACGTCGTCTCTTCGCAGATGGCGAAACACGCGGACTTCGGCGGCGTCGTTCCAGAGCTCGCCGCGCGCGAACACCTCTCCGGGATAGAGACCGTTGTCGGCTGCGCCCTCGAGGAGGCGTCGCTTGGAATCTCCGACATCTCCGCCG
>CAZGJP010000419.1:0-2322 GCA_964526605.1 uncultured Lentisphaera sp. | reverse complement strand
CCGGTGAAGCTGCGCAAGGTTTCCCAGACTGTCGCCGCTCTCGAGCGGAGAATTGCCGATCTCGAGAACGAAATGGCGCGCCTGAAGGGCGCCTGACTATGATAATCCCCGGAATCCGGAACGCCGGACTCCGGACGCTGAACCCTACTCCGTAGGGCAGGCTGAAACGGGTTAACGGTGCAACACTGAACGCTGAACGGAACAAAGTGTCATGAACAAATCACTGGCTCCACTCATCGTATCCTTCGCCGCGATAATATTGCTCACGTTCGTGGTGATAAACTCGCGGACGGCCAGGCCCGAGCTCGGGCAGGAGAATCCCGGGATGAAGGACATGCTCTCGCTGGGGGAGAAGCAGAGAAAGCCCAATCGTCCGGGATTCCGGACGGCGGAAGCGAAGCAGGAGTCCAACCTTTCTCCCGACATGGAGAAGCTCTCGGAGACGGCGAGGAAAAGCCTCGCCGCGGGAAACCCGGAAGAGGCGGAGGACGCCCTCAAGACCATACTGGTATTCAGTCCCTCGGACAAGACCGCTCTTGCGCTTCTTGGCGGGGTATTCTTCCGCTCTGGCCGATACCCCGAGGCGGAGGAGATTTTCAAGCGTCTCGCTTCGCTCGAGGAGTTCAAGAACGCCACGACATTGAACCACATGGCTTCCGCGATCGCGAAGAGAGGCAGGTACAAGGAGGCCGTCGAACTATGCCTCAAGGCGCAGCAGCTCGACCCGAATTTCGCCGAGGCGTATCTGAACGCGTCGGCCATCTACGCCGCAGGGGGGGAAAACGAAAACGCGTCCCGCCAGATGCTGCTCGCATACAGGCTGATCGGACACGGAATACTGTCCTACTCCCTCGACCCGGTATTCGACAAGGTCCGGTCAACCCCCGAGTTCCAGGAGATGATCTCGCGGGCGAGAAAGGATTGGGAGCGCAAAAGCCAGGAGGAGAAGGAGGGAGGAGCCCCAGTAAATATTCACTAAAAAACGTGAGCCCGTCGTAGGGGCGGACAAGCTTCTTTTCGTTTCGGGAATGACGGGGTTCAGTGAATATTTACGTTCCTTGCATTCTAAGGGATTGTTAAATAATAATTGCTACAATTTGGCGGGAGCGCCAGGCCATCGCAGACAAGGAGAGACGAATGAGCATATTGAAATATGTGAATGAGGAACGACGCAGTATCCGATGGCCTGCCGCCCCGCCCCGAAGGGCTGGCGCTCTTCCGCCTTTTTCCTGCGTCACTCAATCGTTATCCCGATGCGAGATCGGGACTCCTCATTCGTTCCTTGGTAAAAGCCATAATAGCAGCCAGCAAATGTAGCACTTATTATTTAACAGTCCCTAAGAGAGTTCAGGTTAGAGTGAAAGGCCAGAATATTGGAGCATTATAATGACTGCCGAGACTCATGGCCAGATGGCCAATTTCATATGGAGCATATGCAACCTGCTCCGAGGACCATATAAAAGGAATGAATACAGGAAAGTCATACTGCCGTTGACAGTTCTCCGCCGCTTCGACTGCATACTGTCTCCGACGAAGGTAAAAATACTTGCCGAATATTCCCGCCTCAAGGGTAAATCCGAGAACATAGTGAGCGCCAAGTTGAGCGACATCGCCGGTGTATCATTCTACAACATCTCCAAATTCGATTTCCCCAAGCTTCTCGACGATCCGAACCACATAGCGCAGAACTTGAACGGATACATCGGCGGCTTCTCCCCGAACATCAGAGAGATAATCGAGCGCTTCGAGTTCGGCGACGAGATAAGGAAAATGTCCGAGAAAAATCTCCTCTTCGAAGTCGTCAAGAAGTTTTCCGTCCTCGACCTCTCGCCGGAGCGGATTGACAACATGCAGATGGGTTACATCTTCGAGGAGCTCATCAGAATAGGAGCGGAACAGTCCAATGAGGAGGCCGGAGAGCATTTCACACCGCGCGAAGTCATAAGACTTATGGTAAATCTTCTCCTTTCCCCCGAGGAAGACTTGAGGAAAAGCCATGTTGTAAAGACCATCTACGATCCCGCGTGCGGAACCGGAGGAATGCTGTCGGTCTCCGAAAATTACATCCGCAAGCTCAACAAGGACGCCCAGCCGCATCTTTTCGGGCAGGACTTGAACGACGAGGCATGGGCGATATGCCGCTCCGACATGCTCATCAAAGGGGAGGATGCCGAAAACATCAAGCCCGGATGCACCTTCACAAAGGATGGCTTCCCTAAGAGCAAGTTCGACTATATGCTCGCCAATCCACCGTTCGGAGTCGAGTGGAAGCAGCAGGCTAAGATCATAAACGACGAACACGACAGTCTCGGGTATGACGGC
>CAZGJP010000418.1:0-2323 GCA_964526605.1 uncultured Lentisphaera sp. | reverse complement strand
CCCAATGTTCTTAACGGATCGAACGCGATAATTGTCTCCACTATGCAGGCTTTCAAACAGGATGACAGATCGCGATTGAGCGTCTATAAGCAGAACAGCGACATGGAGCCACACTTCGAGGGTGTTTCAGATCCGCAGGTGAAGGGGAACCAGTCGCTGGTTGATGTGCTTCGGATGAGGCGTCCGTTTATTATCGTGGACGAGGCACACAACCAAGGCACGGAACTGGCATTCGAGACATTGTCCAGATTCGAGCCGAGTGCTATTCTGGAGCTTACTGCCACCCCGGACCGTTCGCGCCAGCCAAGCAATGTCCTTTTCAGCGTGGGTGCCTCGGCCCTTCAGGCGGCAGACATGATCAAGATGCCTCTCCAGCTTGTCCGCCGCGACAATCCCCAAGATGCGCTTCGGGACGCGATTTCCTGTCTGAACATGCTCCAGGAGAAGGCGGAGGCTGACGAGAAGCTTACAGGTGACTATCTACGCCCGATCATGCTCCTGCAGGCTGACCGAAAGGACAGCGAACGGGAGATGCTTGTGCCCGAGAAAGTGAAGACAATGCTCATTGACGATTTCGGGATTGCTGAGGAGCAGATAGCGATAGCCACCGGGGCGGCAGACGACCTTTCAGGTGAGGACATTTTGTCTGAGAAATCGCAGAAAAGATTCATCATCACGGTTGACAAGCTGAGAGAGGGCTGGGATTGTCCTTTTGCATATGTGTTATGCTCGTTCAGGAACACGAGCTCCTCGACTGCGGCGGAGCAGATCATGGGCAGGATTCTGCGCATGCCAGGAGCGAAACGCAGATCCCACGCGGAACTTAACGAGGCGTATGCGTTCATAACATCGTCCGACTTCCAGGCGACAGTGCAGAGCCTTCGCGATGGTCTTGTCAGAAACGGATTCGAAAGGCAGGAGACAAAAGACTTGATCCATGCCAGCGACGAAGAGGATGCGGACGATCTTTTTTCATTGGGCGAATCCGTCACATACACGGCACCGGAGATGCCCGATCCGGAGGCGATTCCTTCATCTCTTGAAAGCAAGGTGGAAATCGCGCCGGAGAGCGGCTCCATCACATTGAAGGGAAGTTTCTCGGCGAAGCAGGTGGAGGCTCTCGATCGCGTATTCCGGACGGAAGAGGGAAAAATGGCGCTTCGACAGGCGGTCGGCAGGATGAAAACACCACGGACAAAACATCATAAGACGGCATCGGAGCTTGGCGAGATTTTCCGAGTGCCACTTCTGGCATACAAGCAGGACGACATTTGGGAGGCGTTCGAGGAAACTCATCTCCTCCAGGGGGAATGGCGGCTACTGGACTGCCCCTGCGAGCTGTCCGAGAGCGAATTCAAAAAACCCGAGCGTAGAGCGCAGGGCGGGAGGTTCATCGTTCGGGAAGAGACAATCAAATTCGAGTATTTCGACAACATAGAAGCGCAACTTTCGCTTTTCGACTTCCAGCCGGACTGGGATCAAGTCACGCTTGTTGCCTGGCTTGAGCGCAACATTCCGGAGGAGAGCGTTCTGCCAGACGAAAAGGCCGCCTTCATCAATGGAACGGTCTCCTATCTTGTGGAAAGGCGCGGCTTCAGTCTCGAGGATCTGAGTTATGCGAAGTTCAGACTGAGGGCTGCGCTTGAATCCAAGATAAAGGGCGCAAAGAGGGAGGCCATGAAAAAAATCCATCAGAATCTCCTGCTCTATCCTGAACTTTTCATTTCAGACGGGCGGAGTGAGATGATATTTGAAGAAGGTCGTTATGCCTATGACAGAATCTATTCCGGTTTCACAGATCTGCCGAAACATTTCTTCCCACTGATTGGCAATCTTGACGGGAACGGAGAAGAATTTGATTGCGCAGTATTCCTTGCAACCCAACTTGAAGGCGTAAAATATTGGGTGCGGAATGTGGAGCGGAAGCCGACCTCGTTTTCATTGCAGACCTCGACGGACCGCTTCTACCCGGACTTTGTATGCCTTCTCGAAGACGGAAGAATCCTTGTCGTCGAATACAAGAATTCAAGAGACTGGGATCTGCCTGACAACATCGAAAAGCGCCAACTCGGAGAACTCTGGGAGCGCCGCAGCAACGGAAAATGCCTTTTCGTGATGCCCCGCGGAAAAGACTGGGCAGCGATCAAGAACAAGATTTTTTAATTCCAACACGGATTTTATCCCCACTGGTCCCGATTGGGACTACGAGGGGCAGGCAGATTGGATAAATTTGTAACTACGAAAGACGCGAAAATACGCGGAAGACAATATCCACTACTAAGAATCAAAAAGAAATCCATAGAGCTCGGATAATACGAGAAAA
>CAZGJP010000417.1:0-2327 GCA_964526605.1 uncultured Lentisphaera sp. | reverse complement strand
AGGACGACCACGGAGCGGGAGAAATTGGCGAAGTAGCTTGTCTGCCATACTGCCACGCCGAAGAATATGATCACGCTGGCCAGGACGTTCGCCATGAGTATCTGCATCATGTCGTATATGCTGACGTAGCGCCACATTCCGCTGTATATGCGGAAGAACAGGAATACGGATAGTTTAACGCAGATGAAGACTGGAATTGCGCGTTCGAGCGAGGTTATCTCCTTTGCCGGGAACTGGAGTTCGAAGCGGAGATAGAATGCGAGCATGAGGGAGAGGGCCACGGTCATGGATGTGGTGAGGAAGGCGAAGAAGCTCTTGGCCGGGAAGAGGGCTGCGACCATCCTCTCGAGAGTCCTGTTCAATGCGGAGATTGCGCTCATCGGCGTGGCCCTTCCAGGATTTCGGCCATTGTTTTTGCCACTCTGGCGACATCGGCCTTCTCCATGCCCGGGTATATGGGGAGGGAGACGCATTCGGAGGAGAGTTTCTCCGAGACCGGGAAGTCGCCTTCGCCGAACCCATATTTATCCCTATAGTATTTGTGCAGATGCAACGGGATGTAATGGACGCTGGGGACTATGCCGGCCTCCTTCATCCTGTCTATGAATTCATCTCTTTCGACGTTGTTTCTGCCTTTCAGGATTCTGACCGGATATATGTGCCACGAGCTGATGGTCCCGGGTTTTTCGGATGGCAGGACGATGCCGTCGAGATTTTCGAGAAGCTTGGTGTATAGCCTTGCGATTTTCGCGCGCTGCCGCATGAAGAGGTCGGCCTTCCTGAGCTGGTGGATGCCTAGTGCGCCCATGATGTCTGGCATGTTGTATTTGTAGCCGGGGGCGACCACTTCATATCGCCAAGATCCGCTTGCGGTGAAGCGTTTCCATGCGTCGCGGCTTATTCCGTGGAGGGACATTATCCTCATCCTGTTCTCGTATTCGGGATTGTTGGTCGTGGCCATGCCGCCTTCGCCAGTGGTGATTGTCTTGTTTGCGTAGAAGGAATAGCACGCGACATCGGCTTCGCTTCCCGCCTTGACGAGCTTGCCCTTCGAGTTGGTGTAGAAGCTGGGGCATGCGTGCGCGCAGTCTTCGACGATGGTGGCGCCGGATCTCCTTGCGATTTTCGCAAGTGCGGGAATGTCGGCCGGAGCGCCACCGAAATGGACTGGAATGATGGCCCTTATCCTGCCGTGTTTTCGGGGAAGTCCCCTGACCTTTCCGCCGCTCCCGATTCGTTCGCAGAGGTCGCGGACGGCGTCCGGGGCGATGCAGTAGTCGTCCTCGAGGCAGTCCGCGAAGACCGGGATGGCGTTGAAATATCTGACTACTTCGGCGGTGGCGGCGAATGTCATCGTGGGGACTATCACTATTTCATTTTCCTTGAGTCCGACGGCCTCGAGGGCGAGGTGGAGAGCTGCTGTGCATGAGTTCATGGCGACTGCGAATTTTGCGCCGATGAATGTGGCGAAATCCGCCTCGAACTGCTTGACGCGCGGGCCTGTGGTGAGCCAGCCCGACTTGAGGCATGCGACGACTTCCTCTATCTCCTCGCGTCCGATGGAGGCTCTGTGATAGTTGATCAGAGGTTTTTCGGGAGTCTTTTTGGTGGCCATATGGTTTATAGTTCCATTTTCGTGTTGAAGGGAACTAACTATGCCACGGAATTGGCGGAGTTCAAACTTGGGAATGGATTGCGGCGCATCGCCGTGGATGGAAAGGTAGAACGGGCAAGCGCCGATCCGTCCGCAACCGGCTCTCTCGGCGAGAGAGCCCTACCCAAAACGGGACCGGCGCGCCCAAGCAATTTCACGAGCAGTCCCCGTGGTCGCGCGCGGAGTTTTGCAATTGGCTCATTTACTTTGCGATTTTCGCGGCGAGTTTGAGGAGTTCGTCCAAGTGTTCTGCCGCGATGGTGATTTTCGCGGTGGTGTTGCGGGTCTTTTCCAAGCTTCTGATGCCGGAGTCCAGTTTTTTGATGGATTCGACCATGGATTTCTCGATGGATGGTTTCATCTGGAGATTTTGTGTCGCCGCCTTTTTGAGCAGGGTGTTGATCCTTTTCTCCACGGAGGAGATTCTGGAGGATATTTTCCCTGCGTCGGCTGTGGAGGAGGTTTTTTCCGCGACGAGGCGGAGGTATGCGCATCTGTTGAGGATCTGGCTGAGCTTGTCGGCCAGGGCGAGAGGGTTGGTCTTGCTCATTTTTTTCTCCTGGCATCTGACGATTCGAGCTGGAAGAGGACTAACTGTATTACTGTAATTAGTACGACCAGTTTTAAGACATTGACCGGATTTTTTAATTTTTGGCCGGGAAAAATTTAACGG
>CAZGJP010000416.1:0-2332 GCA_964526605.1 uncultured Lentisphaera sp. | reverse complement strand
TATATCCCAACAGCATATACTCCGAAAGGGCGGCCCATTTCGAGAGGGAGAGGATAATAGGGGAGAAGCCTAAACGCAAGCCTCCGACCCCTCCACAGAAGAAAGGCAAATGATGAGAGTCAGCGCTATCCTATGAGAGGGGTCAAAGACAGTTTCAGCGGGGCGGAGTTCAATGTTTTCGCATATTCCCCATTGGAGGAGGCGTTATCACTTGTCGTGGTGGTGGCGATCCCTCTTCTGTCGCTCGGGCTGCTGCTGCTCCTGCGGAAAACGCTGGAGAGGAACAAGAGGAAGGCCGGACAGCTGCTCCTTGGCAACATGCTCTTCGCCATTCTTTTTCTATCCACCGCCTTTCTATTCCTTGAACTTTACTTCAGATACTTCTTCAACTCCACCGATTCGACGATAGCGACCAAGGCGTCGCGAAAATGGTTCCGCCATAACTATTTCACCAACAAGTCCGGATTCCGAGACGACATCGACTACGGCAACCGGATCGCCCCCGGCAAACGGAGGATAACGTTTCTTGGCGACTCCTTCACGGCTGGTCACGGGGTGAAGCTCCATGATCGCTTTGCGAACCTGATGCGCGACAGGAATCCCGGCCTGGAGGTGCATGCAATGGCGGTCCCCGGGTGGAGCACTCGCCAGGAACTTGAAATGCTCCGAACCCTATCCGAGACTGGCTACTCCTTCGACATCGTAGTGCTTGTGTTCTTCATCAACGACATAGATTGCTACAGGCCGCCAATGGCGGCGAGAAGAGTTATTTCGGACACATATGCGGGCGGGATCATGAGGCGGACATATTTCGGGGATCATCTAGTCTTCAGGCTCGAGTCGCTGCTCAATCCCGAGCTTAGGAACTACTCCGAGCAGGAGCTTGCCAACTACAGGAACGCCAATACGATCTCTGCTCTCTCATCGGACATTGCCCGGATGAAAGGCATCGTTTCCAAGGGCGGAGGGGATCTGGTTGCGGTAGTCTTTCCGCTGATGCAATCGCTGGACTCCGATTGCGCCGAGATGGCCGAGACACATGGGACGATAGGGAGGATATTCGGCGAGAACGGTGTTCAATGCCTGGACTTGAGGAAGCCTTTCATGGAGGCCCGGAGGAAGTCTGATTTGACTCTCAACAGCTTCGATGCGCATCCGAACGAGACCGCCCATCTGATCGCGGCCGAACAGATAAGCTCGTTCATATCCGGGAACATCAGATAGGCCCGCACGGTCTCATCCTTTCGCGACCAACCTGCTCCAGCTGTCCTTCAGCGTGGCCGTCCTGTTGAAGACGGGCCGCCGTGGCGTGGAATCCTGGTCCACGGAGAAGTAGCCAGTCCTCTCGAACTGTATCTTGTCGTCCGGCTTCAACGAGAGGACGGCCGGTTCTGCAAACGCCTTGCGCACGTCAAGCGAAGCGGGATTGATGTTCGCAATGAAATCGCCGCCCTCCTCCGGATCCTCCTTCGTGAAAAGCCTTTCATAGAGGCGCGCCTCGCATTCGACGCAGGACGAGGCGTCGACCCAGTGGATGGTCCCCTTTATCTTCCTTCCCTCCGGCGCGTTACCGCCTCTTGTCTCCGGAAGATATTCGCAGAAGACCTCAGTTATCCTTCCTGTAGCGGGGTCCTTGGCGAAATCCACGCATTTCACGATATAGGCGTATCGCAACCTCACCTCGTTTCCGGGGAAGAGCCTGAAGTATTTCTTCGGGGGATTCTCGCAGAAATCGTCCCTTTCCACGAGAAGGGTCCTGCCGAATGGCACCTGTCTTGAGCCTGCCTGCGGATTTTCCGGATTGTTGACCGCGTCGAGATTCTCGCGTCTATCCTCGGGATAGTTCACTATGGTCAGCTTGAGAGGATCCAGCACCGCCATGAAACGCGGAGCCACCGAATTGAGAACGTCCCTGACGCAATGCTCGAGGAGCGCGAAATCGGTGATCCCGTCGTATTTGGTGACGCCGATCTGGGCGCAGAAATTCCGTATCGCCTCCGCCGGATATCCTCTCCGCCTCATGCCTGATATTGTCGGCATTCTGGGATCGTCCCATCCGGAGACGTGCCCGTCCTTCACGAGAGTCAGAAGCTTTCTCTTGCTCATGACTGTCCAGCTGAGGTTGAGCCGCGCGAACTCGAACTGCCTTGACCTGTATATGCCAAGTTCCTCCAGAAACCAGTCGTATAGTGGTCGGTGTATCTCGAATTCCAAGGTGCAGATCGAATGGGTTATGCCCTCCATCGAATCTGATATGCAATGCGCGTAGTCGTATGTGGGATATATGCACCAGGCGTCTCCGCTCCGATAGTGGTGTTCCCTCATGATCCTG
>CAZGJP010000415.1:0-2353 GCA_964526605.1 uncultured Lentisphaera sp. | reverse complement strand
GGTATGTCTCCGAGATGGAGAAGGAATGTTTATTCATGGTCGGATTCTTCCTCTTCGTCGAGGGGAAATTCGACGAGGCGAAGGAATGCTTCGAGATGGTGGGCGCAATAGACAAGAACATAGCCGAGCTTGATTCGCAGAAACTCCCCAACGTTCTGATGAGGCTGAGAGGGGCATGTGAGGACGGCTTCATGCAGACAAGCAAGGACGTGATGAACAAGATATCCCAGAAAGCGAGACTTGTCATGGCATATGCCAATCTGCTGTTCACCATGGAGCGATTTGCGGAGGCTAAAGTTCTCTACGAGAAACTATACCGTGATAAAAGTTCGTCTGCCGACGAAAAAGCCTGTGCGCTGATCGGAACGGGAAGAAGCGTTTATTATCTGCACGACCATGAGAAGGCGCGCACGTTCTATATTGAGGTTTATGAGAAGTATCGCAAGACGGCAAGCGCGCCACATGCCCTGCTTCTTCTCGGGTATATCGAGGACAACAAAGGTGGCGACTCGATGAAGTTCTATGAAAAGTGCCATGATGAATATCCACGTTCGCACTATGGGGAATGCGCCCTTGCCCGCTGCGTATGGGTGTCAGATGTGGGAGGGGAGTATGACATGGCTGTCAGGTATGCGAAGGCTTATTTCAAAGAGTATCCCAGTGGGCGTTATTGCTCCGCCATCAAAAAGACAACTTCAAAGGAAGCCTACAAAGGCAAAGGATTGAACTTATGAAAAAGCTTGTGGAAAGGATATTATTGTTTGCCGTGATCATGATATCTTCACTTATCTTCCACTTCACAGCTCTTGGTGAACAAGTCCAGGTAGAGGGTGGTAGCAATATCACCTTGCAGACCAAAGTCCTGAAGGCGGATGAAACCTATATCATAACCGTCGAGCCAAAGACGGGATGGCATTTCGTAGGCGAAACACATGTTGAGGGGGAGGGATGGAAGAAGCAGGGGGAAAGAAGTGCAATTCTCGCCCCTAATTATTCAGGTAGCAAATCCGAGGTTTTCACTGTCCATATCTGGGGACTGATAGCAAAAGACAGCGGAGAGGGGACGGTTCCTGAATACCATGTCCGAGGTGGCGGGGAATTCAGTTATTATGTCAAGTCCGAATCGCCGGTGTCCGCTTCTGACACTATTGTCGTTTTTCAAGGCGAAATGGCAGTCATATCGTCCTATTCGAAGGGGGAGAAGACAGTTTCTGACACGTGGACGGTAACACCGCTGTCCGGCGGAAACGGGCTTACATTTTCCAGCACGGACACCATAAGCGTTGGCGGAGGCTCCGAGCCGTTGCAAATCGGCGGCTACGAAGTCTCTGCGGAAAAAGGAGACTTGAAGGATTCCATGCAGCTCCTTGTGGTCGGGCTTGATGTCAAACTCGATCCTCCGGTGATCTCGCTTGGGAAAATTGGCAAGGCCAAGGCCAAGCTTGTCGGCCCCTATACTGTCGAGCAACGTGATGTCACTTTTTCCGTCTCCCCTGAGGCCAGAGCAGCCGTCCAAGATGGTGGCACCTTCAAGGTATCATCGGAAGAGACTGAAATCCCTGTAGAATAGAAAACCGTCTCCGAGGAGTTGGAGGATGCTTCCCTCAAAAACGACAAGACCGATGACGAGGTGAAGTTCACGGTCATGGACTTCGATGCCTATCCGAAAGAGGGCTTCATTCTCTCCGGATCTCCTGACGATGAAACTCTTTTCTTCGATTTGTTCCCTCTTGAACTCTCAATCGGAAAATTGAGCGCCGAACTTTTTCTGGCACCGGCGGGCGGTGCGCTCGATGCCGTGGACGACAACGGAAAGATTCTGAGGGACAACGGCAAACTCGAATATGATCTCAGTTCCGAATGGCAGCCGTTCTGGTTCGACATCAAGGACAAGGATGTCTCCGGAGGGACGGCGACATTCAAATTCACTTACGATGGCGGAGCTGATTATGCGAAACTATCCAAGCCATTCAATGTCCCCATATGGAAACTGCTTTTTTCTCCGAATCCCTTGGGCATATATATCGGGGAGGAAAAGGAGCTGAAAGCCAAACTCGAAGGTCCAGGAGGAAAATCCATTGCCATAAGATACACGAGCAAGGAGGATATTCATATAAAAAAAGTTGAAGAAATTGTGACTCAGGCGGCGGGCGGTGAGTACATGTTGAAAATAGTCGGCATCAAGGATACAAATGGAGAGGAAAGGGACTTATACGCGGTCTTCCCAGATAAGCGAGAGATTACTACGAAATTCATCGTGAAAACACCTTTTATCGACATTGACACCGATTCAGACAACAACGGCCAGATCGAGGCGCAGGACGGATACGAGGATTCCATCGAATACCTCGAC
>CAZGJP010000414.1:0-2390 GCA_964526605.1 uncultured Lentisphaera sp. | reverse complement strand
TTCGCACAGATGCTTTCCGACGGCCTGATTGAGGAAATCTTCCCTGATTCCGGAATATTTGTCCAGACAATGAAGAATATCTACAGCAATTCCACAGGACTGGAAGTATATTCCGAACGGCTACCAGCAAGTGATTTGCTGATTTAACACAAGAGGTGATATATGAAAGGATTCTGTCTCGAAGTAAAAGGCGATTATGCCTGTTTCACACGCCCTGAAATGAAGGTCGAACGCGTCAGTTACGATGTGATTACGCCGTCTGCAGCCCGCGCCATTTTCGACGCCATACTTTGGAAGCCGGCCATATTTTGGCAAGTCAACAGAATTGAAGTCCTTGAGCCTATCAAGTGGATTTCAGTCCGGCGCAATGAAGTCGGAAAAGTCGCTTCCCCCCGCTCGGAGGGTGTTTTCATCGAAGATGACCGCCAGCAGCGCGCCGGACTTTTCCTGAAAGATGTAAAATATCGTCTTCATGCCGAGTTTGAATACATTCCGCCAGCAAAGAGATGGAAAACCCACAATCCAATCCCAGAATGGCTCAATGATCCTGAAGAAATAGAAGCACTTAAAAAACAGGATGTCCGCCCCGACGAGTCCGAGGCGAAATACGCCGCCATGTTCGAGCGAAGAGCAAAAAAAGGACAGTGCTTCAATCAGCCTTATCTCGGGTGCCGCGAATTCTCCTGCGAATTTCGCCTCGTTGACCCGCTAAAAGAACCTTCACAGCCAATCTCCGAAACCCGCGAACTCGGCTGGATGCTATACGACCTCGACTTCTCGGACCCGAAAGATATCAAAGCAATGTTCTTCAAAGCAAAAATGGAAAATGGCATTATAAATATCCCCCACAGAAACTCCGAGGAGGTGAAAAAATGATACTCCAAGCTCTGAAAGAATACTACGACAGAAAGGCAAGCGATTCAGATTCTAAAATAGAGCCACGAGGCTGGCAAAGAAAAGCCATTCCTTATCTGCTCGTAATTGATTACGATGGCAAATTCGTTCATTTTAAGGAAACTAAAGAAAAAAACAAAGCAAAAGATTATATTGTCCCTTCATTAGGGGAAAAAAAAGGAAACGGTATCAAGGCAAATTTGTTCTGGGAAAATCCTGAATATATGCTTGGAATACCAATAGTCTCAGAAAAGAGGAAACCTAAAATAAACCGAGTAAAAGAGCAACATGATGCGTTCAAAAAACGGATTTTCGATTTATCTGGAGAAAGTAAAACATTGACGGCGATAAAACGATTCCTTCAACAATTCAGCATCTCTGACTTACAGAAAGATCCATTATGGCAGGAAATTTATGATGCAAATCAGCCATTACTCTTTGCAATCGCAGGAGTTGGTCCAGTAACTGATGATAGTGAAATAAAGTCGTTAATTTCATCAACAACAAATATATCTTCTTCGACTCAATCAGGACGTTGTCTTGTTACTGGGGAAACCGATGAAATTGCTTTGCTGGAACCTCAAATAAGTGCAATAGCGGGAGCAAACCCGACAGGAGCTTCTCTTGTTGGTTTTCAAAAGAACTCTGGCTATGACTCTTATGGAAAAGAGCAAGGAGGCAATGCTCCTATCAGCAAAACGGCATCATTCGCATATACCACGGCATTAAACAATCTACTGAAAAACAATTACCAGCGCATTCGCGTCGCTGACGCAACAGCCGTTTTCTGGGCAGAAAAAAACACCCGCCTCGAAAAGGAAGTGATATTTTTCTTCTCGGAACCATACAAGGATGATCCAGATCAAAACACCGAAGCTGTTTCTTCACTCTACAACTCTATCTGGAACGGGGCATATAGTATCCCGGATGAGGATACAAAATTCTATGTTCTGGGACTTTCCCCAAATTCTGCCAGAATTTCTGTCCGATTTTGGCATGTCGGGACTGTGAAAGAAATAGGGAAACGTCTTTCAACTCACATTGATGACCTAAAAGTTGTTCATCCGACCAAATTTAATCCTGCTCTGCCTATGAAAGTGCTTTTGATCTCAACGGTTCCGCAATCAAAATCCAAGTCTGACAATATCCCCCCGAATCTTGCCGGCGACTTCATGCGTTGCATTCTTGAGGGCCTGCCATATCCTGAAACTCTTCTTCAAGCGGCGATCAGACGAAACCGGGCGGAACAGTCTGTCACTTATCCCCGCGCCGCTCTCATCAAGGCATGCATCAATCGTAGGACAAGATATAAAAATCCAAACATAAAGGAGGAACTCAAAATGAGACTCGACAAGGAAAACAAAAACATCGGCTATCGGCTTGGAAGGCTATTCGCCGTCCTTGTTAAAAATCAGGAGGACGCCAACAATGCCAGTTCAATTCGCGACAGTTATTATGGAGTTGCCTCAAGTGCTCCCGCTGTTGCATTCGGCACA
>CAZGJP010000413.1:0-2390 GCA_964526605.1 uncultured Lentisphaera sp. | reverse complement strand
GTCGTCGCCAGCGCCCTTCGCGATCTGGGGCCAGCGGTCAAACCCGTCATATTTCATGTCTTCTGGAATTTTCATTCCGCATGCCGACGCAAGAGTCGGGAGCCAGTCGTTGTTCTGGACGAATGCGTCGCATCGTCCTCCCGCCTTGAGATGTCCGGGATGGACAATGAGGGCCGGAACCTTCACTCCTCCGTCGTAGCAGGATGACTTCCCGTCGTGAGGCCCGTGGTCGGTGGAGAAGATGAATATGGTGTTTTCATACTGGCCGTTCCTCTTCAATTCGGCGACAAGCGCCCCGACAAGATCGTCAACCCAGAGAGCGCCGGCCGTCCTGTGGTTCACCGCGAGACCAGCCTTTTCCAGCCGTTCGCGGATAGTCTTTCTCCCGGGCAGATAGCCCGTGAGTCCCTCCTCGATTCCGCGCTGGGTTATTCTCGCATCTCCCTCTATTGACACGAGATGGTTTGGACCATGTATCGGCGATGTCGCCAGATGCATGAGGAAGGGCTTGGCCCCCTCGCCTTGTTTCCTGAGGAATTCAACTGAATATTTCGCCTGGAAGTCAAGGTTGTGGAAGCGCTGCGACCTTATCTTCCTGTCGTCGGTGTTGCCCCAGTTGACACCCTCGACATAGTCGAAACCGAACGACCTTATGCTGTCCTGGATCACCTTGTATTCCGCCTCCAGCTTCACGGCGACGGCGGGATCGTCGAGCTTGTCGTCCTCCCTGAAATCGGAGGATTCGTCTGGCAGATACTTGCTGTTTGTTATTCTTCCGGCCGCTCCACCGGCATGCCACTTCCCGACGAAGGCCGTGCTGTAGCCTCCGTCACGGAAGACATCCGCGACAGTCTTCTGTCCCTCTTTCAGATGTATGTTGAATCCGATATCCGCCATCCTGCCGGAACTCTTCTTGAGAAAAGACGGGGCCTCGCATCTCGAGGGGGCGAGCCCGGTAAGATAGGTGAATCTGCTTGGAGTGCAGACCGTCGAGGACACGAAGTAATTCGAAAACACCACGCCTTCCTTCGCAAGCAGGTCCAGATTCGGCGTAAGGACTCCCTTCCCGCCCGAAAATCCGAGCATCTCCGCTCCGGTGTCGTCAGTTATCAGCATGATCACGTTGGGCTTGCCTTCTCTTGCTTCCGACGCGCAGCATGCCGCGGCCAAGCCGGCCGCGAAAACCGACGTCCCGCAGGTCTTCATGACTTCCTTCATCGTCCATCTCCTTGTTCCCTTATATAGTCCTTGATCTTAATTGGCTTCAGACTCCCGTCCGCAACGGCTTGGGATTCAACCTCCTTGACAACTAGTCCGTCCGGATCGTAGGAAATCTCCAGCCTGTGGACGGGATTGCCTTCCTCGTCAAGCAATTCCTTCAAGACAAGGCGTCCCGCCCCATCATGGCGATAAGCCGTCCTCCCCCCGATAGCCTTCCCGGATGGAGACAGGTTTTTCGTCTCCTTTGTCAAGCCTTTGCCATCGTATTCATATGCGATGCTGTGCGAGTGCTGTCCGGCGGCGGTATGGACTTTCGCCACAAGAGCTCTGCCGTTCCCGTCATTCTCATATTCATAGCGTTCGATCTGCACATCCTTCGCATCCGACTGACGGTATTCGGTCAAGAAGCCTTTCGAGTCGTATTTGAAGACGCTTGCATAAAGCGGAGTCCCTTCTGACGATGCTACAATCTCCTGGGACAATTTCCCATTTGAAATCCACTTGAAGAGCTTCCTGCTTTTCACTGTTCCGGAGGCGTCCTTAGCAATCTCCTCCGATGGATTTCCGTCCTTGTCATATTGAAACTCGGTGACTGATTGCAGCTTTTCAGCGGGGGAATATTCCCTCCTTTCGAGCAATCTTCCATGTGAATCCAGTCGCTCGACAATCTTTGATATCACCGGTGCGAGAAGCTTGTCGTTCGTCGCTTTCCCTACTGGGATTTCTACCTTGGCTCCGCTTTTCGCTCCGGAATATGCCTGCACAACGCGCCAGGCCGTCTCCTGAAGATATTCCGCCACATCGGCCGGGATGTCTAGGCTTTGCCCGTCCTTGTCGTCCTTTGCGTCTGGGATTTTAGTGGGCAGACCGGACTTGGCAGGATTTTTCCCCGTGATTGCCGCGAATATCACGCAACATTGCAAATATTGTCCTGCAAGATACGGATGGCGGTCGTCCGGATTGTTCCTGAATATCCTTATGTCAGGGCGCTCATTTTCTACGATCTCGAAGGCCGCGGCGGTCGGTGCGATTGCAAAGCCATTCCTCTCCATCGCCTTCAGATGATACTGGATTATGGTCTGGTAGTCCTGCTTTCCCTTCTGCTTGACCCAGGTCATGCTGTCGATGAATTTCGTTCCCGGATCCGCGACTTTCTTCATCTCCGAGAA
>CAZGJP010000412.1:0-2392 GCA_964526605.1 uncultured Lentisphaera sp. | reverse complement strand
ATCATAGACAGCGCAAAATTCTACAAGCCAGAGGCAATTATGCTCCTGTGGGCGGCCCTCTACTCGTCCGACTGGCTCATGGACTGGTGGGGCGCCGTCCTCTACAACAAAAAGGTCAAGGACTTCTGCTCCTTCGAAAAGGGATACAACGTCAAGGCCATCAGCGAGTTCGAAATACACCACGGATGGATTCTCTTCCTCAGGTATCTTTCGGAACTCCTCATAAGCTCCCTCGCCGTCTGGATCGTGCTCTACTCCTGCAGACTCCTGGCCAGCTGGCGATTCTACGAGTTCTTCTGCGGCGCATTCATCATCATCGAGGCATGCATGCACTTCAGACACATAAGGAACGTGGCGATGTTCTCCCTGGTCGGAATGAAAAACGGCGTCGTCGGCAGGATATTCCTCCCAAAATGGATCTCCCTCCGCTTCGCCTTCGTCGAGTTCGCAACATTCGCCCTGATGCTCCTCGTCATCTACGTCTTCGACTCCCGCAACTTCTTCGTCCTCGGCGGCCTCATGTCATGCATGATCACTTCCTTCTTCCATCTAATCCTGGCCAACCGAGAACACTCCCTGTTCAGGGAACGCAAGACCCAACAGCAGGAACCACCCAAGTGAGCCAGACCAGACCGAAAAGAAAACTGGCCAGACTCGCGGCTGGAATCATCGCGGCAACAGCCACATTCCAGGCCAATGCCAGAGTCTACTCCGGACTCGAGGTCTTCCTCTGGAAATACACCGACTTGGTGAAGGGAAAAAGAGTCGCTCTGCTCAGCAACCAGACAGGAGTGGACGCCTCCGGAACATCCACCGTCGCACTCATGCACGCCGACAAGAGAATCAACCTCAGAATCCTATTCGCCCCCGAACACGGCATCTACGGCAACCTCAAGGCCGGCGAAACCGTCGCCGGAGGAGCAGACAGGAGAACGGGACTGCCCATCGTCAGCCTCTACGGGGGAAAGGACCACAAGCCACCTCCCGAGGCCCTCGACAGGATAGACGTCATCATCTACGACATCCAGGATGTCGGCAGCCGCTCATACACCTACATATGGCACCTGGCCGAATGCATGAAGGCCGCGGCGGAAACCTCCAAGGACGTGATTGTCCTCGACAGACCCAACGTATTCGGCGCCACCTCCATGGACGGCCCGGTCACCGAGGACAAGTTCAGATCATTCATCGGGCTATATCCAGTCCCACGCGTCTATGGAATGACCGTCGGGGAACTCGCCAGATACCTTAACCAAGAGGAGCGAATCAATTGCAGGCTAACGGTCATCCCCATGCTCAACTACAGACGCGGAATGACCTGGCGCGAAACAGGGCTTCCCTGGGTGCCGCCATCGCCGAACATTCCAAACCCGGAAGCCGCCATGTGCTTCGCCGCAACAGGCTCCACCGGCGAAACCGGCGCATTCAACCTTGGCCTCGGAACACCTCTCGCATTCCAAGTCCTCTCCGCAGCCTGGCTCGATGCAAACTCGACAGCAAGCTCGCTCAACAACCTCAAACTCCCAGGCGTCCTCTTCAGGCCAATCAACTTCAAATACCAGAACTCAAACTCACCGGCAGTCCAAATCTGCGTGACTTCCCCATCCAAATTCCAACCCGTCCTGGCCGAAATCGCAATGCTGAGCCACTTCAAAAAGACATATCCATCCAAATTCAAGTTCTCCTCCGATGGAAAACCATCGAGGACCCAAATGTTCGACAAGGCCATGGGGACAGACCTGGTCCGCAGAGGGATTGAGGCGGGATGGGATTACCGCCAAACCGCAGCACTATATCAGCGAAATCTACAGACATTCCGACAGAAGTCGGCCAAATATCTAATCTACAAGTGAACAACAACGGGGTGACTCGTGAACAGAACCGTTCGCTCAATCGAAATCCTCGCGGTTTTTCTGATCCTCGCCGCATCCACCGCATCCTTCGCCGGAAAATACAAGGAAATTTATTTCAGCTCCCCGAAATATCTCAAGCGGACCACCGAACTCTGGGCAAAACAATCCCGCATCGTGGGCGAACTGAAGAACCCTCCCCCATCGTTCACAATCGAAATATATTCGCATTCCCTCGGGAAAATCGTTAGAACCGACAGCTTCGACGACAAACTCACCGTGTACGAGACGGGCTGGCTGGCTCCAGGAACCTATACCCTCGAATTCAAGGCCGACGGATTCGACAAGTCATTCGTCAAATCCCTTAAGCTGCAGGCCGGAACCGACTGCCTCATCAACGTTGACTTCGGCAAAATAGCATACAACAGAAACTATTGACTCCAGAACCTATTCCAAAACTCCATGCAAGTCCCGCCACAATGCAATACGAAATCGGGATATCGCTCACGATCACCTTAAAATCACGAAGTAATTCGATTTTA
>CAZGJP010000411.1:0-2410 GCA_964526605.1 uncultured Lentisphaera sp. | reverse complement strand
CAATGCCAGAAATTATTGATTGCAGATCCTCAATTAATTCTTTTTCCATGCTTTTAAGACCAACGAGTTTGACTTGAATCGCACGTGGGATCAAAGGAATTTGTGCATTAAAAGTCAGAAATTCTATTCCCTGTAGCTGTTCTTCGATACGAAAGACATCGATAGTACGTCCTTTCCATTTCATTTTGATTAGTGTAACATCTGTCCTATTTCCAATGTATTTGCTCAAGTCCTCTTGTTTTATTCTGCCTCCGAGGTCTTCTAAAAAACATATTATGTCTGGTATGTCATCCTTGGAGTCGCCCTTAATTAATGAACTTACAATGTTGGGTTGTTGTTTCCCTTCTGGATATTCGACAAATGAGGTAGGAGGTGAAAATGAATATTGAGGCGTTTTTAATTTCTTCTTGATATTAGACAAGGATTGGAATACCAATAAAGCCGAGACAATTAAAAATCCATTCAATAGTAGTCCTAGGATAGACCTCCACAAAATTCCCGTTTTCCCATGTTTCCGTATCCCGAATAGAGCAATAATTCCAAAAATAAGTCCAGCAATTATCATGAGAGAGCAGGTTGTCGTAATAATTAATGCCGCTGATTTTGAATCTTGCTTTATTTGTATTGTAAAAAGATTTACAACTATTGCAATCAAAGGGGCAAATAAGCTCGCTTTCGCCGCTTGCTGAGCAAAGGGAACTTTTTGTTTTTCTTGTTGATCATTCATTTTTTTCCTCCAACAAGTTATTATATCATTTTTGTATATCTGCGTATAACATTATGGGATTTTCAAGGAAAGTCAAGAAAATCAAGGGGGAAATGCCGTAGAGGCTTGAAAAGTGCAGCATCCAGTTGTGTATCATTAAAAAAGTAAGGATATACAATGGTCGTATATCTACGTAAGGAGTTGCTGAATGGGGGCTTTCCCGCAAGTTGACCCGCGGTTAGAGAAATGGACTCAAGGCACGCTTCCTCCTTCGCTGGAACAGCTACGGCGGACATGAAAGCCGTGAACTCCAGCGGGAATCACAACACTGAAGTGTTGAACTCCAACGGAAGAAGATGCGCCGCTATCTCTGGCAACCCTAATGCCTGTTGCCTAATGCCTCTTCCCCCGTGAACTCCAACAAGGGGAATGCAATATCCGGGTGAACAGGCTGGCACCGATTATTTTTCCCCGCTTTTCGTGGCATAGGGAAAGAAATTCTATTTTTTTTGCAAATATGGCTTGTATTATGTTATTTTTGCGGTAATTATTACAACCATGTATAAAAGATTACTAAAAAAGCCTGCTAGATCAATATTGCTCCTAGGTCCACGTGGAACCGGCAAGTCCACATGGATAAGGCAGCATTTTGGGGGTGTGGTCAGCTACGACCTGCTTGACACGAGGGAGGCTCTTCGTCTTGAAAGAAATCCCGGTCTGCTGTTTGACGAGTTGAATTCGGTGCCGGAAGGCAGTTGGGTGGTATTGGACGAGGTGCAGAAGGTTCCGGTGTTGCTCGACGAGGTTCAACGGCTCATGGAAGACCGTAGGCTGCAGTTCGTCCTTTGCGGCTCCAGTGCGAGAAAACTAAGGAGATCAGGCGTGAATCTTCTTGCCGGCAGAGCCATCGAAACCAGAATGTTCCCTCTTGTGTCGGCAGAACTCGGACAGGATTTCGACTTGTCATCGGCCCTTGAATCAGGCACCCTGCCTCTGGCGCTGACAGGCTCGGACGCGCTGGGATACCTGACTACATACGCCCACACATATCTCAACGAGGAGATACGCGCCGAGGCCATCACGCGCAATGTCGCGTCATTCTCCCGTTTCCTCGAAATCGCGTCGAGGCAGAATGGACAGGTGACCAATCTTGCCAATATCGCACGCGATGCATCCGTGCCTCGGGCGACAGTCCAGAACTATTTCGAGATAATGGTTGACACCCTTCTCGGCTATTGGCTGCGCCCGTGGAAGCTCAAGCGTGCGACAAAGCAGATTTCCCACCCGAAATTCTTCTTGTTTGACACAGGAGTTGCGCGGGCTCTTTCCGGGCGTCTGCCATATCCTCCGTCCCAGGAGGAGCTCGGCGTGCTCCTTGAAACATTTGTAATCAACGAGGTCAGAGCCTTTCTCTCATACAGCAGACTGCGCTATGAACTGAATTTCTGGCGGAACTATGACGGCGTTGAAGTGGATCTGCTCTGCGAGACCACCAATGGATTTGTGGCGTTGGAGATCAAGACGGCCACCATATGGCAGAAGCGCTTTTCCAGAGGACTGCGCAGGCTTGGGGAAGAATTGAGCCCGCACCCTGTCCGGGCATTCGGCGTATATCTGGGCGGACGCAGGACAAAGCTTGACGACGTGGATGTCCAGATCGGAAGAGCGTCGTGTAGGGAAAGAGTGTTGGTGGGGGGGGGGGGG
>CAZGJP010000410.1:0-2430 GCA_964526605.1 uncultured Lentisphaera sp. | reverse complement strand
AACGATTCACCCGCCAGCCAGCGGCCAGTGTTGCACTGGCCGCTGGCTGGCGGGCAGTATTATAGGGACTTCCGCTGATGAAAATACTCAATCATATTTTTGTTGTAAGTTCTTGTCTGATTTGTTGTGCGTCTGAAAATGGGGATATTTTTTCGGATTATTCTGTTGGGGTTGGTGTTTTGGTGGGTAAGAAGGCAGATGATAAGGTGGAATACGATATTAAAGAATCATTGAGGGGGACGCTGTCTGTTGGGGAAAAGATAACGATTCAGATTCAATATAATGCGCTCACTAATAAGGAGTATATTTTCCCGGAAAAAGCGTTGCTTATCTTGGAACCTCCTTTGGGTATAGATCCTTTCTCTCCTATTGGAACGAATATAGCGAATAGATGTTTTGAGGGCGAATATCGAGCGCTTGGTGGCGATGTGTGTAGAAGTGTTTTGCAATACACAGGACAAGCACAAATATCTAACGTGTTGTCAAACATACGCGATTATATTACGTCGCCGACCAATCGTTGGTTGGCTAGTCATGATGCGGTTAAGATTGCAAAAGACCACGTAAAAAACAATCCCCCAGCAAGTGAATATGATTCGAAAACTCGCTACGTGTTGTATGGGGTGCCGTATCGGTATCGTTTCGGATGGAACGTATTATTATCGGTGGAGAATGGGTTTTTTGGCGGGGCTTTTTGCCGGGTGGTTGTTGGCGATGATAAACAGGTGAAAGATGTCTCTCTTTATTGATGTTGACAAGGGTGTGCCTATACAAATGGCGACAAGAAGACGGAGAAAGCACGGTGGAATGATAGCTGCCAACTTTCGGTAAGAGGTACGGGTGCGGCGTGTTTCGAAAGGTAGAGGACTCAATGGGTCGAGACAGGTTTTGAGTGTGCTAGCGACCAGATAATGAGCCGAGTTAGCCGAGGGTAATAGGGTAACACTCCTAAGGAGGTTCTCTCTGAGGACCGGAAGGATGGCGTAGACAAGACAAAGGACCGCACGGGGGAAAGACAGCCATTGTTGCTGAAGGTGTGTGGGAGTCCAATGGCGAACCGGGCGTCGCGCAGCTCGGAGAGCTTACGAAGCAGATTCGCGCGGTCGGCGTGAAGCTTCGTCAGCCGCGTCACAGCCTCGTCGCGGTCGCGTTTCTTGGCCAGAAGCCCGTTCCTCACCTTCTCCAACCGGCTCCGTTCCGTCGCCTGGCCCATCGCCGCCTGGTGCTTCTCGATCAGGGTCCGGAAGGCCATCTCCTGTGTCGCATGCGATGCCGCCAGTTTCGTTGCGCTGGCCGACAGGTTGCCGCGTTCCGCCTGGACAAGCGCTTGCACCTGCTTGATGTGCTCGTCCATCGCCCGCGCACATTGTCCGAGGTTGCGCCAGACCTCCATCAGGATGTCCTTATTGGGGCCTTCCAGCACCTCTCTGGCGAATTGGGCACGTGCCTCCTGCTCGATATAGCCGACATACTCCCCAATATGGGAGTGGTACTGGGCAAGAGTCTCCGCCATCGAGTCCATCGCCCGCTTCTCGCGGTCACGGAGAGCCTTCTGCTCGTGAGCCGTGTTGATGGCCGCGCTGTCGCCGCCCGTTGCCGATGCGTATTTCTTGAGTTGTTCCTCGATGCCGGGGAGTGCATCCAGCTCTTCCTTGAGCGTGGCGATCTTGGCATGAAGCGGCTGAATGGCGTTCGCGTTGCCCGCCAGCTCCACGCCGACGTGTTTGATCTGGACGTTCAGGTCGGCGATGCTCTCGGCGTCGAAGGTGTCGATCAGATCGAGCTGCGACAGGGATCGGTCGGCGATACTCTCCACTTCGTTCTGGCTGAAGATGTCTGCCGCGAAGAACCCCCCGGCCTTCAGTGTGATCTCTGTCGGCGCGCCGTCATCTGAAAGGACAACCGGATCCTCGTTCCTCGTGCGCGAGACGACATAGGTCAGCCCGTCTTTGGTCTCGATGCCGACCTCGACCCGTCCGAAGTCGAGGTTGCGGTTCACCAGACCTTCGATACGCCTGCACGCGTCCCGGTCGTCCGGCATCGCGTCCAGCACGAAGCGGATGAACTCCAGGGCGGTCGTCTTCCCCGTCCCGCGCGCCCCGATGATGCAGTTCAGTCCGGGTGCGAACTCGATCTTCGCTCCATCCATGAATCCGCCGACGATGGAAATCCAGCGGATGCGATGGAAGGGCGCTTTCTCCAGAGGTGCATTTGCCATCAGTGGCCTCCTTGAATCTTGCCAGGGTCTTTGCTCGATGACACGGTCGCTTGGAAGTATCCCCAGCATGCAGCCTTCTCGTGAGCGATCTCAATACAGTTATACAAGGGGTTGTGCATCTATCCTGCCTCCGGTAACACCACGTAGAACCACCTGCGCTGCTTCACAGACTGGTGTAGCTCCTGCCAGAAATCATGATTGTGCTCTTCAAA
>CAZGJP010000409.1:0-2437 GCA_964526605.1 uncultured Lentisphaera sp. | reverse complement strand
CACGTAGAGCCTTGGGAAAACCTTCGGATGGTTCTTCAAGGCATCAGAGAAGGAACTGCCCTCCCGTATGAGCTTGAGGATGGAATTGATCACCTCCTGTATCTGTTTGCCTTCCGAGACACCGGATAGGATGTTGAGGCTCCTGTCGAGGGGGAGGCCCGCGCCGAGAAGCGCCGAGAGCTCCGTGGTGAATGTCAGCAGATCGACCTTTGACGAGCGCGGTGAGATGCTCTTTATAAGCCCCTTTTTTTGTGAAGTGACCTTCAGCGGGATGACGCCCGTATCCTTGAGACGGTGAAGGGCGGAGCCTTCGTCGTGCGCCTCTATGACACCTTCAACGATCGCACCTTCCAGGGTCGTAGCCCTGTATGAATATACGGCCAATCAGTCCTCCCTGGTGACCCTGAAGACCTCATCGAGCGTGGTCGTGCCCATCTTTATCTTTTCTACCCCGTCTTCGAGGAGTGTCGTCATACCGGCCTTTCTCGCCTGGGCCCTGATCTCTCCCTCGTCCGCCCCCTTAAGGGTGAGCCGCCTGATGTCTTCGTCGACAATGAGGAGCTCAAAGAGGCCTGAGCGCCCAAAAAAACCTGTATGCGCGCAAGCCTCGCAGCCCTCTCCGCGGTAAACGGGGGTGCTCCTGTCCACGCCGAGGGCCACAAGTTCCCCCACCTCACCGGACGTGCCCACACGCCGCCTGCATTCGGGACAGATCGTCCGTACAAGCCGCTGCGCGAGAATGCCCCGGATTGTGGATGACAGGAGGTAGTTTTCCACACCCATATCAAGAAGGCGCGTTATCGCGCTCGGAGCGTCGTTCGTGTGGAGGGTCGAAAAAACGAGGTGCCCCGTCAGCGCCGACTGGATGGCTATCCGGGCGGTCTCGAGATCACGGATCTCGCCGATCATGATGATGTCCGGGTCCTGCCTGACGATGTGGCGCAGCGTGCTTGCGAAATCGAGCCCTATCTGCGGTTTTACCTGGATCTGGTTCACGCCTTTCAATTGATACTCCACAGGGTCCTCCACGGTAATGATCTTTTTCCCGGGCGAGTTTATCTTGTCTAGCGCACCATAGAGCGTGGTTGTCTTGCCGCTGCCCGTGGGGCCCGTCACAAGGATAATGCCGTTGGGCCTGGAGATGAGCCGGTCGAGTGACGCAAGCACGGCACGGGAGAAACCCAGCCGGTCAAGATCGATGACGATGCTCTCCCTGTCGAGTATCCTCATCACGATACCCTCACCATGCACGATGGGTATGGTTGAGACCCTCATGGAGATCTCTTTTCCGCCGACAAGCAGTTTTATCCTCCCGTCCTGGGGCAGCCTGCGCTCGGCGATGTTGAGTTTTGCCATGATCTTGATGCGTGATACGATGGCGGCCTGGAGCCTTTTCGGCGTCGATTCCACATCGTTGAGGACGCCGTCTATACGGTAGCGGACCTTCATCTCGTCCTCGAAAGGCTCGATGTGGATATCGCTCGCCCTCGATTCTACCGCGCGGGTGATGATGAGGTTGACCAGCCGGATAATGGGTGCTTCCGACGCGAGGTCCTTAAGGTGCCCTACGTCCTCCTCCTCATCATCCCCGATGAGTTCGCGGCCTCCCTTCTCCTCGATCCCTTCTATGATCTTGTCCAGATTCTGCTGGTCCCTGCTGTAAAAACGCGATATATGCTCATCGATGACAGCCGGGTCTCCGGTATGGACCAGGACATCACCCCCGGATGCTACCCTTAGGGCGTCCACAAGCTCGCAGTCGGCAGGATCTGCCATGATGACCTTGAGCGTGCTGTCCTTCCATTCGAAGGGGATGATCCTGTTCTCCCTGATGAAGCGTGTCGATATGCCGTCCATGACAAGGGGGACCCTGGGGAACTCATCCGGTGAAAGATAGATTATCGTTTTGCCGTTCACGGGTCCTTAAAGATCTCCGAATGGGTTGTTTCATGCCCTTTTGCTTCCTGCGCATTTTTTTCCGGCGGCGGCTCTTTTGCCTTCACCTGTCCGTTCGGTCCGGCAGATTTTGCCATCTCATCCGATTTTTTCCCGTCGGCCTTTCCGTTTTTGTTCTTCCCTGCCGGATCGACACCGCGGATCAGTTCTTCTTTCCTCAGTTTTCCTTTGCCTGTTCTCGTTATGTCGTCAATATAATCCGATGTTGTTTTAAGGGCATCCTTTCGGGTCTTTATCACGCGGGGGGTTAAAAGGATAATGAGTTCCTTGCGGTGGTTCTCGTCCGTCGTGTTGCCGAAGAGATAGCCGAGAAGAGGTATTTTGCTCAGGTAGGGGATGCCGGAGCGCGCTGAGGACACATCCTCCCTGATGAGCCCGCCGATGAGGATGGTCTGTCCGTCCTGAACGACAAGGTTCGTCGTCGTCTCCGTCTTCTTGACGATGATGTTGGTCTCTCCATCAAAAAGCGTGATCGTATCAT
>CAZGJP010000408.1:0-2478 GCA_964526605.1 uncultured Lentisphaera sp. | reverse complement strand
TTTTTTCGGTTCGCGTTAGGAATTCGGTGCGGTTTTTTATTTTTTAGTTTGGATATCTTTTGCGGGGATATACCACCACGCTGGCGTCCGGCGAAAGCCCCGCCTCCTTCCTGCACATGGCGATTGTCTCTGCGGGATACGCGATCTGGTCTATCAGTCCCACGTCCTTCGCCTCGGCGCCCAGGAACACTCTCGCCGTCCTTATCTTCTCCAGATTCTCCGCCGTGATATTCCTGTGCTTGGCGACCAAACCGTAGAAATGGCTGTTGAGCGAGGCGACCATTCCGTCGAAGAGCTCCTTCTCCTCGGCGCTGTCGGGACGGAACGGCGAACCCATGTCCTTGCAGCCGCCAGACTTGCTCACGTTCACCTCGACGCCTATCTTCTCCATCAGCCCGTCGAACTTGGGCCTCATGAACACCACGCCCACCGAACCGGTCACGGTAGTCGGCTGGGCGATTATCTTGTCCGCGGGCAAGGCCACCATGTATCCGCCGGATGCGGCCACATCCATCATCATTGCAAATATCTTGGCTTTCCTCGTCTCCTTGAAGGCGCATATCTCGTGGTAGATGATGTCCGACGCGGTAGTGGCTCCCCCGGGTGAATCTATCTTCAGGATCACGGCCTTCACCGCCGGGTCGGCCGATGCCTTGTCGAGCTGGGAGACTATCTCCTCGACCATGCTGGGGGTCTCCCCTATCAGATCGAAGCCCGAGGAGCTGGATATTATCCCGTCGATTCCGAGTATCAGTATCTTTTCCGAGCCGCTGCTTCCGGAAAGCACGAACTCCCCCAGCGGATCGGTCTTGTCAGTCAGAAAATTCAATTTCACCGACATGCAACCCGCGAGACAGAGGCAGAGCATGGCTGTGGCGACACGAGAAATGGTTTTCACCGTTTTTCCTCCCTGTTTTTCCTGAATATGTAAAATGCGGAGTCGTAGAGCAGGTAATCTACACCGTAAACCAGCTTCTGCCCGAAAATCTTCTCCCTCACGTCGAATTCCGCCGCCACCGAATAGTTGCTTCTGAAGAACGCGGAACCTGTCAGACGCCTTGCCTCGAACTCCCGAGCCACCACCCATTCGGGGGACAACTCCTCGACTGCGCGGACGTAGTCGGCCTTTTTCTCCTTGATCACCTTGACGACCTCCGGAGAGCACAACCCGGGGAAATCGAGCATCTTCCTTCCGCTGAAGTAGCCGATGTATCCGAGAGGTTCGAGGAATACCCTGTCGTCTTTTTGCGAATTTTCCGCTAGCCATAGCCCTATCCGCTTCCTGTTGCCATTCTCGATTATGCTCTGCTGGGCCTTCATCCTCTCCACCTCGAGATATAAGAGCGATATGAAGCATACGAGAAGCATCCCAAACAGCAAGTTGCGGAGCAAATTCCCCAGCGACCATCTGTGCGCTATCTCTATCACAAGCCCGCATAGGAGAATTATCCCGACAAATGCGACGGGCGGCAGATACCACGGATAAGGAATCTGGATGTAGGCAAGATAAAGGCAGAGCAGGAAGAACAGGAAGGAGAGAAAGCGGACTGGCGCACGGACTGACGACCGCAACGGCGCAAGCCAGGCGATGACGCAGAGCCAGCCGCAGGACACGGCGAAAATGAAGAAAGGAAGAGGCCATCTGCCAAACTGCGGATAGACAGGCAGAAACGCCATAATCGGGGCATGGCGCAGGGCGGAAACTTTTGCCGCCAGCTGCTCGAAGGGAGTCGCTCTGGAAAGATAAAATGCGTTCTTCGCGACCACCGTGTGCGGGACGGGCGATCCGTAGTAGCTCCACGCCCAGACCAACCACGGAAGATAGAGCGCCGCGCAGAGAAGTCCGGCCTTTGCGAAAAGAATCAGTTGCGATCTCCGCGGAACAGGCAGGAAGAGAAATGAGGACAGCGCAAAGGCCGCTATGTATACGCATGAGTCCGGCCTGGTCCACATCAGCCCGGCCCAGCAAAGCCCCACCTGCATCCACCTTCCATCGGTGCCACGGAGGGCCAAGCTCAACAGCCAGGCCAGGAAGAAGAGCATGAACGCGGTCTCCATGCCGTTCACCGAAAACATCACCGACTTCGCGTCGAAGATGAACAGTAGCGTGCAGAAACAGGCGGCAGGAACATGCTCGCTGAAAACTTTCTCGCAGGTCTTGAGCAGGAAATATGCCGCGCCGGCGAACGCCGGAATCGCGAAGAAAATCCTGAACAGCCAGAGCGCGGACTCATCGGACCGGCCGATCAGGAAGGTCAATGCGGGGAGAAGCACTCCAAGAGGGGATGTGAATCCGTGCACCCTCTCCCCGGCTTGATACACAAGCCCCCTGCCCTCGGCCAGATTCCTGCTGAACTTGAACGTTATGTAGAAGTCCTCCCAGACATGGCCGGTGTAGATGGCGTAGGAAATTGGGATGCAGACGGCCAAGATCAGCAACAGGACTTTGCTCACTCTCTTCATCTCAGGATTTCTCTG
>CAZGJP010000407.1:0-2486 GCA_964526605.1 uncultured Lentisphaera sp. | reverse complement strand
TCGCCACAAGGGAGATGACAGTTGCCCCAGGAAAAGAGGAGACAATTTCACTTTCCGAAAGCTGGCCGAACCCGAAGCTCTGGTGGCCCGATGATCCGAATCTCTACTGGGTCGTGACAAAGCTCAGCGTCAACGGGCAGACAACCGATATACTCAGAACTCGTTTCGGTTTCCGCGAGTGGGACTGGAGCACGCATCTCTTCAAGCTGAACGGAGTGAAGTGGCAGATGTGGGCGGACACAAGCCCGGGAGGCTTGAACACGAACAAGGAAGGCATCGAATGGTGCAGGAAAACCGGAATCAACATGACAAGGCTATGGAGCCATCATGGCCAAAACGGGATGAGCAGGCGGCAGATGCTATACATGTATGACGATGCAGGACTGCCAACCCGGTCAAGCGGCATATTCGACGGGGAGATGGCTTCCTACGGACTCGTGGACAAGGGGGAAGTGAACAAGGCGTTGTTCGACAACTGGTACAGCCAGATGCGCGCCTGGATCAGGACAGAACGCAACCATCCTTCCATTTTCATCTGGTCTATCGAGAATGAAGTGACATTCATAAACTCATGCAACCTCGGGACACTTGACATCGTCGAACCCGCCATAAGGAAAGGCGCTGAAACCGTGGAGAAGATGGATCCGACGCGACCGACCATGGTCGATGGCGGAAGAGCCCTCAAGAACCAGTCCATGCCAGTGAACGGCTGCCACTACAATGACATGTCCGCCGGCGCGAGCTGGCGCGACTTTCCGGACCTCGCATACAACAGCAGGGACTTCTGGCAAAGGACCTTCAACAGGAGTCCGAACGTCTGGCCCATGGCGAAGGACAAACCCATGCTCCATGGCGAGTGCTTCTATGCCAACGGCATGGCCCCGGCGGAATATTCTGCGCTCGACGGCGACAAGTGCTTCACAGGCCGTGCAGATTCGAAGAACGCCAAGGGGCTGTATGGAAAAATACTTACCGAAGGCTATCGCTGGGACGAGGTTTCCGCCTGGCACATGTGGGTGGGCTACGAATCCGATCTCGTGTATACCGCAATGAAACCAGTCTGCGTCCTCTGCCGTGAATGGAACTGGACGTTCGGAGGCGGAACGGAAGCCAAGCGCAGCTTGAAGGTCTTCAACAGCACGCGTTTCAACGATCCGATCGAGGTGTCATGGAGCCTTGACATCGATGGAAAAACCGCGGATTCGGCGAGGAAGACCTTCAACCTGCCCGCGGGCGAGGCCCGGCAGTTCGATGTCACCATCAAAATTCCACCGGTCGGAAAAAGAACCGCCTGGGAGTTTACCATGACCTGTTCCCGAGGAGGAAAGGAAGTCTTCAGGGAAGTCAAGAGCGTCGCAGTCATCAATCCCGAACTCTCGGCAAAGCCGGAAGTTTCAAAGGCGGATCTCGCTGTCTTCGATCCCGACGGAAAAGTCAGGGCGAGACTCGCAAAGCGCGGCATACCGTTCACGCAGATAAGCTCGCTTGACAGCATCCCATCGGCGAAGACCATTGTTATCGGCAGGGATTCGATCCCGAAAGAGAAGGCGACCAGCGATTTCCTCCTCAAGCTCTCGTCGGCAGGAGCAAAAGTGCTCGTGCTAGAGCAAGCTTCTCCACTGAACCAGAAGGCCGTCCCGGCGGACTTCGAGGTCAGCGAACACACCGGAAGGATAGCCTTCCCGGAAGATACCGCCCATCCGTCCATGGACGGACTGGACCAGCAGGATTTCTTCACATGGAGCGGCGACAGCATCGTATACAGGAAGCCGTATAGGAAGTCAACCTACGGCTCAAGATCTCTCGTCCAATGCGATACGCTCCTCAACTATTCGGCCCTCGCCGAATGTCAGACCGGCGACGGGCTCATGATAGTCTGCCAGTTGGCGGTGGGGGAAAAGCTGGACAATGATCCTGTGGCGCAGAGGCTGTTCGACAATCTGCTGGCCTATGCCGTGTCGTATAAGCCGGTCAGGAAGGCGTCCGCAGCATTCGTGCAGGACAGCCTGAAGTTCAAGGTCATCAACAATTCCGGACTGAATTTCAGCACGGCCAATGATGTGGCAGCCGCTCTTGATCCGAAATACGGAATCGCGATAGTGGACGCCACCCCTGCGAATCTCGCAAAACTCTCGGGCATGATGGACGTGGTGAAATCCTTCACCGACAACGGCGGATGGATCATGCTCTGGGGGCTCACGCCGGAAGGCTTGGAGAGCTTCAACAAGGTCGTCGGATTCAAGCACTCCATCAGGCCTTTCCAGATGGAGAAGGTGGTATTCCAGGCACCGCGCGACCCTCTCTCCTCGGGACTGACGCTCCGCGACATCGTAATGGATTCCGGCAAGGAGATATTCAGCTTCATGTCTCTCAAGTTCCCCGCGGAGGACGAATTTTCATACATAGTTGACTACGACGAAGTCGCTCCGTTCCTGAAATTCCCCTCGCCGCAGGAGCTTGGAAAGCCCCAGGATTCGGCCCAGCTG
>CAZGJP010000406.1:0-2494 GCA_964526605.1 uncultured Lentisphaera sp. | reverse complement strand
TAAAGGACACCACCCAGGCCACACTCCCGGAAGGGTTCCAGACATCCGAATTCCTCTTCAAAAAGGGAATGATAGACAGGATAATACACAGGAAGGACCTCAGAACCGAGCTGGGCCTCCTCATCGAATATTTCAGCGGAAGCACAAAGAATAAAAAGGCAAGCCAGCCCGCTAAGGATTGATCGTTCTTTCTTATCGTCGCCGGAAGCCGGAACCTATGTGACGTCAGACGCCAACCGGGTCAGGTGGGGAACCAAGCAGCCCTACGCGATCCTGGCGTGCACCGTAGACCAATCCGGCCCCGGCGGCGGTCATCCATAAGTAAGAATTCCGTGAATATTTACATCCATACCCTATCGAGATGAGCCGATCGCAAAATTGCCCTCGGACAAGATTGTCGCACAGAATCGTCCTTCTTGTTTTTATCTTGAACTTTTGCGTCGCCGGAGATGAGTTTCCGTTCCCCGCTCTTGCTCCGTCGGCATGGATTTCCCTTGCTGAAGGATGGAAGTTCCACTGGGATGACAAGGATGAAGGCCTGGCGGCAAGATGGTGGAGCGTGAATTTTCCCCGCCAGAACTGGGAAAAAACAACCGTTCCTGGCGTCTGGGATAATCCTCCCGGCCATGTTCCGTCGAAAACCAAGGAAGGCATAGCCTGGTTTGCCAAGACAATTGAAATCCCGGGCGGCTGGGACGGCGAATTATCTCTCCTCTTCCTCTCGGCAATGTATTCGGCTGATATATGGGCCGATGACAAATATCTGCTCTATCACAAGGGCGGTTTCACTCCATTCATCGTTCCTCTTGGCGACAGATCCGCACTCGGCACAGGGAAAAAAATCGAACTGATCCTGCGCATCGGCAACAAATTGTCCGATAAAACCATTCCTTCCGCCAATCTCGGATGGAACAACTACGGCGGACTGACGCGGGAAGTATATCTCATGTGCAGGCCGCGCGCCAGAGTGGAGAATCTGCGGGCAATCACAAAACTGCAATCTGCGAATTTCGCAACATTGGACATTTCCGGCAACCTTGTCGGGGACTCAAACAGCATCTTGCCTCTTGCCGTCAGATTGAAATCCGGCACTGGAATTGCTGCGGAATGCGAGATTCGCAACGATGATTTGAGAGAAAACGATGCGGCTTTCGCAAAACGATTGTCAATCAAAACTCCGCATCTATGGTCGCCTGAAACGCCATTTCTTCACAATCTCGAATTGATCGCGCCGGATGGGAGGAAAATTCTCTCCATGCCGCTGGGACTGCGCGAGATTCGCCTCGACGGCCGCAAACTTCTTCTCAATAACAAGGAATATTGGCTTCAGGGCTTTGGCCAGCACGAGGAAGCGAAGGATTACGGTCCCTGCATTCCGCCGGATTTCCTCAAGCGCGAAATTCGCAGGATGAAAGAATTCGGGGCGAATCACATCCGCGGCCATTACCCGTACCACCCGTTGGTCTATTCCCTCTGCGACAGGATCGGCATGCTTGCCTTCGCGGAAATCCCGGCATGGCAGATAAAGTCCCCCTGGGCGGATAGCGAGGAGGCCTGGGAGCAATGGGCGCGCCCGCAACTGGACGAAATGATACGCGGATATGCCAATTTCACATCGATCGCCTCCTGGAGCGCCGCCAATGAGATGGGATGGGCGGAACAATACCACAAACGCGCAATCAATTTCATCGCCGAATCGGACCCGTCAAGAATTCCGACCGCCGTTGTCGCCGCAACTGTCGCATTCCCCGTCTACGAGATCATTCCCTTCGCCGCACGCAACCTGCACTACGGATTCTATCACTCAAAAAATGTTTATGATCTCCGCAACGCTTTGGCGGAAAACCTCAAATGCGCCGAGGCAAGAAATATCCCGCTCTGGATATCGGAAATGGGAGGAAAGGCATGGAAGGGCAGATTCACAGGCTCGTACAGCGACGGACATCCGGACTCGGAATTCTATTCCGATAGAAACCTCAGATTTGGATTTCAATATTGCGCCACCGCCTCCGAGCGCGTCTGCGGAATCGCCGTCTGGACATGGTCGGACTTCCACAGAAAAGATTCCGCGCTCATAGCCCACGGCATATTTGACATCGCTCGCGCCCCGAAGCTCATGGCATACACCGTGAAAAATTTATTCGCCGGCGACATAAGGCTCTTTTTGTGCGAAGACAACACTGCCTGCTCGCCAGGCGGAACTTTCCGCGCAAAAGCCTTCATCTTCAACCCGAAAAGAATCTCTCCACCGGAAAAATTGAAACTCCGCCGGCTAATTCAAAAAGGCGCGACAACGCTACACTCGGAGGAGGAACAAATACAAGTTTCTTCCTCGGCGCGTTCAATCCAAATCTCCGACATCTCATGGCAAATCCCGCGCAACGCGAGCGGCCTCCATTCGCTGTGGGCGGAACTCCTTGACACGGAAGGCCACCGCATCCACTGCAATTCGATCCATTTCCGCGTCGGAGAGGGAAAATCGCCGGGAGTCCTG
>CAZGJP010000405.1:0-2511 GCA_964526605.1 uncultured Lentisphaera sp. | reverse complement strand
AGCATATCGGCCACGCCGGAAAGGGTTTCCGACACGTCGTGGACGTCCTTGACTGGAGAGAGCACGCCGGCGTCGGCCTTGGCGAGGTCGAGGAGGCCGCTGATGAGCGACAGGAGATGTTCGGCGGCGGAGAGGACTTTGCGCGAGTTTTCGACGAGTTTTTCCCTGCTGTAGTCGTCGCGTCCGATGTTGAGGTCTGAGAATCCTATTATGGAGTTCAGCGGCGTCCTGAGTTCGTGGCTCATGTTCGCGAAGAATCGGTCCTTGTGGAGGTTGGCCTCGACCAGTTGCTGGGCCTTTTCCTCGAGCTTTCTGTTCATTTCCTTCAGCTCGTGTGTCTGCTGCTCGAGCCTTGCGGCCATGGAGTTGAAGTCGGCCATGAGGCTGCCCATCTCGTCGGGTTCTATGCCTCCGAATCGGTAGCGGAGATTTCCGGAGCTGACCTGTTTCGTGCCCTCGCTGAGCCTGCCGAGGTAGTTTCTGAGGAGGATTCCGGAGTAGGACGACGAGAGCACGATGAAGACCGTGGCCAGGATGAAGAAGGTCACCAGCAGGTATTGCAGGCGTTTGAAGAAGAAGAGGCTTTGTCTCTGCCAGAATCCCGACTGCTCGTATTCGCTGGCGACAAGGCCGTGGACGATTCCGGCGGATTCCACGAGGGCTGCCGAGATTGCCGAGAAGTCTTCGCGCAGGATGAGTTCGGAGTCCACGCTGGAATTTTCCGCGATGTTTCGCCTGGCCGAGTCAAGCGCCGAGGCGATCATCGTGGATTTCGCCCTGAGCCGCTGCAAGTCCGCCGCGACTTTCTCTCCGCGCGTCTCGGACTGGAGAGGATTCATGCTCTTCCTGAGGGCGTCGAACTTGGCGGAGAAGGCGGCAAGCTCGAACTCCGAGCGGAGGCCGTGGGGACGGAGCGCGCCCATGGCCTCATCTATCGAGGAGGAGCATCTCATCAGGCTCTCGATGTATGCCTTTTCCTTCCCGGAGAAAGCGGCGGCTCTTTCGATGTCTTTTTTCCCGAGATGTATCAGCAGCCAGGCGAACAATGCGCTGAGCAGGATGTAGGCTGCGAACGACACCCTCCTGACCTTGTTGTAGCTCGTCATCCGGCAAAGACCCCATTTGGAGAAAGCTAGCATCGCGTAGGGGAGCTGTCAAGGTGTGCCGGCTGGAGGGGGGGGCGGGGTTTTCTGCGAAAGATCAGGCTCCACGGGGTAGAAGTTTTCGTCTGACGAGCCAAGGCGGCGAAAAATCCGGACGGTTTTTGGCTCGTTGTATGAAAAACTTTTTCTTGTTCATGTTTTCCGCCGATAGCGGATCCGCCTCTGGCGGAGAAGCCGGATTTTTCGATACAGCCCCTTTCGTCAAAACTTCGTTGTGTGCCTGTCGTGGAAATATAATCGAATTTGTGATGGAAGTTTTGACGAGAGGGTCTAAATTGTCGAATCTTAAGATCTCGGTAGCCCCGTCGTTCCATTGAACTCTTACATGAGCCAAATTGGAGGCTGTCATCTTTCATGCGTCATGCAAGCTACAGGTATTTCTCGTCGTTCTTCCGGAATGTGATGATGACATACATCATATTCTATTTCAAGAGGTATTTTCTGTTCTTCCCCTTTTCGGCCGTGCAATACGCGTACATGCTTCCATTCGGGCTCATGCTTCACGCCTCGCTGGACTATGCGGCCTCCTGCCGCAAGGAGAGGTCGCCCGTCCTTCCGTCGGCGTCCAGGGCCGTTTTTTTCGCCTTGTCCTGCCTTCTGCTTTCCCCGTTCCTGCAATGGTGGATGATCTTCCCCGACAGCTGGTATTTCTTCCTGATGGCCCAGCTGTTCGCGCTGTCCTGCTCGTTTTTCGTCTTCGGTTTCGCCGGCATACTGATATTCCATCTTTCGGAAGCTGGCTTTCGCAGGACGCTGTTTCTTGCGAAAATCGCGAGGTTGTTTGCGCTATACGGGCTTGTTGCGCCGATCATTGCCTTCTTCCTGGCCTCGTTGTATGGACAAAGCGGGGGCGACGATGTATATTCCTTGCTTTTCAGTCTTTCTCCGTGGAGGAAGGCCGTGCTCTTCCTGCCGGTCTTTCTCGTGTGCGCTCTGGCCGATCTGGCCAGGCATGAAATTGAAAAACAAGGATTCGTCCCCGATGATACCGTTGAGGAAGAGTCGAACTAGATTTCTGCGGCTTTTCGCGTTCTACCCCTTTCTTCTGCCCGTCTGGCAGGAGTCCTACTTCACGGCCGAGAACACCGCGTACCGGATTCCTGTTCAGATAAGGGACGAGTCCCTGCGCGGCCAGAAGGACTTCTTCTTCGCGATACCGGATGCCATAACGCGTTCGAGGATAGTCGTGTCTCTGAATGGCTGCGAGAATCCCGGCATGCAGGCTGTCCTGGAGGAGATGCTCTCGAAGGAGAAGCACCACGAGGTCCTCGCGGACGTGCTAGGGACCATGGTCGAGAAGAAGGTCCAGAGCTCGAACATTCCAGTCCTCAAGGAGATGATGAGGTCC
>CAZGJP010000404.1:0-2514 GCA_964526605.1 uncultured Lentisphaera sp. | reverse complement strand
CCGCTTACGGGTACAGCGGCGGCGGCGGCTTCGTGCCCCAGGCCGCCATGCACGATCCGAGAATCAAGGCCATCGGTATGAACTCCGCCGTGGTAGATGCCTATCCCCTCTTCTCCGCGATGCCGGTGGTCAAAGCGACAAAAAAAGAGATCGCCTCGTGGACAACTTTTCACAGCAACATAGTCAGGGCCATCTGCTGGCGCTGGGGAGTGCCCATGGACAATCCGTCCGGTCTCGCTGACGCCAACAAAGGCTACACATTCGACCCCGCTAAGGTCAACGCCGCGCCCCTGATCATCGTCGGAGAGGGTGAGTACAAGAGCGAGGAAGTGAAACGTCAGCAGAAGATCGCCATGGACAATTTCCCTAACCCCGCGAAGAAAATGGTGATAACCCCTTCCAACGAGGGCGCGACCAACCACTGCGTGATGGAGAACCGCTCCCTTATAGGCCAGGTCCTCTTCGACTGGCTGGACGAAGTTTTCAAATAAACCTGAACAGAGAGAAGCACCCTTTCCCTTGCCTTCTTGCGGCCAGACCGCAAGAAGGCAAGGGCCTTCAGAATATTGAGGAGCAGAACTCATGGCAAAACGATCGAATTTGTTCTTTCTCGGTCTTTTAATGATCACCTTTGCGGGATGCGCGTCCATAGGCCCGGGCTCGGTCACCCGCGACCGCTTCGACTACAACGCCTCCCTGACCGAATCCTGGAAGCGGCAGATCCTCCTCAATATTGTAAAGATGCGCTACGTGGAACCGGTCTTTTTCGTGGACGTGGGGCAGATCGTAGCCGCCTACAGCCTGGAGACCGGTATCAACCTGGGGGGCGCCGCCTCGGTTTCCAGCAACACAACGTCGTTCGATTCAAGCCTGTCGGGCAAATACACCGACCGGCCGACGATCACTTACGTACCGATGACCGGCAACGCATTCGTCGGGAGCCTGCTCACTCCCTTTTCTACCGACAGGATGATGTTCGCCATACAGTCCGGCATACCGGCCGACATGATCTTCAAGCTGGGGGTTGCCTCCATCAACGGCCTCAGGAACAGGCCCGCCCCTGTTTCGGGGTTTAGGCCTGCCGAAGAGAAGTTCCTCCGTGTCGTCACGATCATGCGCAATCTTCAGATCTCCGGCGCCATCCGTATCAAGACCAAAAAGGACAAGAACAGCCAGACAAGCACGATCATCTCTTTCTGGTCAAAAGGTGCTCCGCCGGAGGTCTCTTCACAGGTCCGTGAGTTGTGCGAACTTCTGGGGCTTAACCCCGCGGCAGGCCAATACAGGCTCGTGCAGGGCATCGAGTCCGAAAACGACCGGGAGATAGCGCTGCAGTCCTTCCCGCTCATGCACCTTCTGGGCTTCATGGCGGCCAGGGTCGAAGTGCCCGAAAAGGACGTGAAGGAAGGGCGGGCAGTTTCGGGCATAAAGGAAATCATGGGGGATATGGACGAAAAGGGCCGGTTTGCAGTCAAATGTTCCGATGCGAGGCCGCAGGACGCCTTCGTGTCCGTCCTGTACCGCGGCCGCTGGTTCTTCGTCGATGACCGGGACATTGAGTCCAAGCGGGTCATATCCTTTATCATGCTCGTTTTTACCCTTGCCGATACAAGCAGGCAGGAGGCGCTCCCCCAGATCACGATACCGGCCCAGTGAGGGCCAGGGAGATACAGGATGTTCAGGAAGATCTTCATGATCTCTGCGGCGCTGCCGCTCATTTTCCTTTCGGTCCATGTGCAGGCCGGCCCTCACGGGGCCGCTGAAAAGAAGGGGCCTGAGCGGGCCGTCGATCCCCACGCGGCGCACATACGGTTCCATTTTCAGGACACTGAGATGGATTTTGCCTTCGGCTCCCTCATCCTCGGCGCAACCGTGAACCGGGGCTGTGAGGTCGGCGAGGCCTTCCAGACGGCTTCCCGCATCAAAGACGGTGACGCGGCGAGCTGGCAGCAGGAATGGCTCGCGACGGCAAAGCTCGTCGAGGCGAGGGGCGAAGGGTCATTTGCGTCAGGCCGCATGGTAAGCGCCCGTGACCAGTTCCAGCGCGCCTCCTATTACTATCGGGCGGCGATGGTCTCCATGCTCCCCGGCGACGAACGTTTCAGGCAAACGGCAAAGAAGAGCCGTGACCTCCTGAGAAAAGCGGGAGGCCTTTTCGACCAGCCGCTTCAGTACTTCGAGATACCATTCGAAGGGACGGTGCTGCCAGGCTATTTCCGCAAGGCCGGTCCCGGCAATTCCCCGCGCAGGACGATCATCATCATCGGCGGGGCCGAGACGTTCATCGAGGACATCTTCTTCTACATTGGTCCGCAGGCGTTCGACCGCGGGTACAACTTCATCACCGTGGATCTGCCCGGACAGGGACTTCTCCCGCTGGAGGGGAAATTCTTCCGTTCAGACATCGATGTGGCCATCAGGGCCGTCGTTGACTGGGCCCTTGGCCGGCCGGATGTCGATCCCCGGCGGCTTGCCGTCTACGGGATAAGCAGCGGGGGAGGCTTCGTGCCCCAG
>CAZGJP010000403.1:1972-2519 GCA_964526605.1 uncultured Lentisphaera sp. | reverse complement strand
AAGCCTGCAATTACCGTGTCGACATTCGACATGGAGACGGAAGGATGGTGGAACAGCAAACCTGTCGGCAAGGAAGGTGCGCCGGTGTATTTCCCAGGAAGGCTGAATGCCTCGGTAAAGGCTTCGAACTTCAATTTCATCACGCTCCTCTATCCTGAATCGGAACGGCTGAAGATAAGCATGCCGGAGGTGAAGAGGATTACCGAGGGATCTCTTCTCGGTGTACAGGTCGGAAATGACTTCGTCGTCTTCAACCAAGGAGATGGGAAGCTGAAATTCCAAGATGTGGAGACGGACGGGAAATTACTTCTCGCAACGACAGAAAATGGAGAGAAATCATATTTCGTCCATGGGGCCAGGGAACTCGTCCATGCCGGGACATGCGTGTTCAAGTCCGACAAGCCTGTAAGCATTGCAATCGGTGCCGACGGATCCGGTGCCGTGGATGGTGGAAGGGACAAGGATTTTTCCATCAAGTTGAACCATGGCGGCCTCGGGAAAACCATCGAGGGAAGAGGAAGGATCAGCATCAAGAATGATTAACATG
>CAZGJP010000403.1:0-1962 GCA_964526605.1 uncultured Lentisphaera sp. | reverse complement strand
ATACTCATCATAAATCCAGAGGAATTCCAGTCGCCTTCTTTCTGCTGCTGATAGCTTCGACAGGCCTTTTCGCCGCGAGTGAGCTCATCCCGTTTGAAGGAAGCTGGAAATGCTTCGATGGGGACGAGCCTCCAAAAGACTGGCAGAAAATAGAATTCGACGATGCATCATGGCCTGTCAAAAAAGCCCCTCTAATGATCGGCGACAAGGCTCCAAGGGGGATGACCGCGATAAAGAAACGAATTGCTTCCTACTACAGGGTGGACTTCAACCTCGATGACATATCGGAGAGTATCGTTGAGATAGAGCTATATGCGAGGGTGGACACAGCCCAAGGGCTTCAAGCATTCCTGAACGGTGTCCAGATCGCGTCACGCAGGCTCCCGGAGAATCCGACGCCTCAAACTCCGTCCCTGGACCAGGGGAACAAATACGTGATGTACATGAACACGACAAGGGGGATATCCCCTGGGCTCCTGAAAAAGGGAAGGAATGTACTGGCCTTCTCAATGCACCTCAAGAATCTTGAAAGGGATAAATTTGGAGACAAGGGCCTTGACATCCAGCTGAAGGCTCTTGAAAGGAAAGACAACTTCTTTGTGGCTGGTCCGTTGGTTGTCGGAGCGCATTCGGAAATGGCTACGGTCACTTTTGAGAGCAGGTTTGACGGCGCCGCTTCAGGAAAATGCTGGCCCAAGGACAAGCCTGATGAAATAAGCCGCGCTGAAATCGCAAAGGACAAACATGTCACCCTCCTCCATTTCAAAGCCCTCAAGCCTTCCAAGGAATACGTTTACTCGGTTTCAGTGGATTCGGACGGGGAGGTGCTTGAATACAGGAACGGTGCGTTCAGAACCGCAGTCTCCTCACATGCGGAGAACTTCGTTTTCGGATTGTGGGGAGATTGTAGGAGCTATCCTGAAGATTGGGCAAAGGTCGCAAGACAAATGTTAAAGGATGACCGCTTGTCCTTCACAATAGGAACTGGGGACTTCGTCTCAACGGGATCCTGTTATGAGCTCTGGAATGACGATTTCTTCGCACCGGCGAAGGACTTCTTCGCCCAGAAGGCTTTTTGGCCAGCGCTGGGGAATCATGACGACCAGGCGGAATTCTTCTTCGATCTATTCCCCGGACTAGGAACTAAATCCAAGGGGATGTTCTACACTTTCACGTATGGAAACGTCCGTTTCATTGCGATCGATACGAACGGCACACCAGGCAAGTGCCTGTCGCCAAAAACAGAATACAAACAATATGAGTTCGTGGAGGAGACGCTGAAGAACGCAAGGGAACCCTATGTGTTTGTCTTTGGTCATGTCTCGCCGTTCACGTCAGGCTATCATGGAGAATGGGACAAGGAGAAGGACCAGCCCAAGGAACAGGCTTCCAGGGACGTCTATCTGCATATGGTGCCGCTCTTCGAAAAACACGGGATATCTGCCTATTTGAGTTCGCACACTCACATGTATGAAAGGCTTGCCAGGAACAATGTAAACTATATCGTGTCTGCAGGTGCAGGAGCCAACCTCTATGATGTGAGGGAGAAGAGCCCGTTCCAGGTGAAGCAGCTGACGACTTACCACTACGTGCGTTTTACTGTGACTCCTGAGAAGATAACCGGTGAGGCGATAAGCGTAGGTTCAAAGAATGCAAAGGCCAAGATCAAGGAGGACGGAGTGATCTTCGACACCTTTGAGATAAAGCCAAGGAGTATCGGAAAGTGATAAGGAACCCGCTAAATGCAGTTGCTGCATCTTGGCTTCTGGTATGCGGATGCTTCGAATTACAGGCGGAAAAGATGGCAAAGCTGTGCAAGGCGATAGAAACAAGTTTTGAGAGCGCGAAATACGGGAAGGTTCAGTTCCTCGTCGTGACGCCCCCTGGATACGATGATGGTACTGAAAAATACTCCGTTCTCTACTGGCTTCATGGATCAGGGGGGAATAGGAAAGCCATTAT
>CAZGJP010000402.1:0-2520 GCA_964526605.1 uncultured Lentisphaera sp. | reverse complement strand
AAGGCGGTTTCGACATCGAAGGCATATACAACGGTGGCAAAGCCATCTTCGAGGTCTCTTCCGGCGAGGGCAGGGCGGTGGCGGCCAATTCCATAAGCGAGCTCTTCGAGGCCGTGAAGAAGATAGGGAAGCAGGGCATACACATAACGAGATACAAAGGTCTCGGCGAGATGAACGCGGAGCAGCTCTGGGAGACCACGATGGATCCGGCGAACAGGAAGATGATAAGGGTCACCATGCAGGATGCGTTCGAGGCCGAGAGGATTTTCGCGCTCCTCATGGGCGACGACGTGGACCCGCGCAGGGACTACATCGAGAAATACGCCGAGAGCGTAAAAGATCTAGACATCTGATCTTCCCGGAGAAGATGCGGCAGAACTCGCCGAAGGAATCTTCGGATGACACTCCGGAGGGGGCGGCCATCCCTTTTCTCCTGCAAAGCCATCCCACGAGCCCGTCGGCCATCTCCTTGCGGTCGAAGAAGCCATGTATGTATGTCCCGAAGACAAGCCCGTCCTTGGAGAGGGAAGCCAGAAGCCCTTCCTTCCCGGGGGAGCGGTCCATCCGCAGGATTCCGTGCCCGGCATCCGCCCCCGAAGTCCTGCCCATGTGGATCTCATATCCCGAGAATCTTGTCCCTGCCGGGCAGAAAGGCAGATCCACGGACGTGGCACCACTGCTCTGGGAGAGTCTTTTGCTTCTCGCGAGGACTGTCTCGACGTCCAGAAGGCCGAGTCCGCGGCATTCTCCGGGCTTTCCCTCGCAGCCGAGAGGATCTGATATCTTCACGCCAAGCATCTGGTAGCCACCGCATATTCCAAAAACCGCGCCACCGCGCGAACGATGCTCCATTATCCTTTCCGCCATCCCGCAATCGCGCATCCACTCCATGTCCGAGATGCTGTTCTTGCTGCCGGGAAGGAAGACGATGCAGGGTGTCCCGAAATCCGACGGACGCTCCACGTAGCGGACGGTGCATCCGGACATCTTCTCGAACACGAGGAAGTCCGTGTAGTTGCTCGTGCGCGGATATCTTACGACCGCGATGTCGAGCGGCGACGGCCGCGCCTTCACTGAGCGCACCCGTCTGTCAAGGGCGAGGGAATCCTCCTCCTCGATCATCAGGTCCTTCACATATGGCATGACTCCGAGCACCCTGACCCCGCAAAGCTTCTCGATCCTTTCGATTCCGCTCCTGAGCAGGCTTTCGTCTCCCCTGAACTTGTTTATGATCACTCCCTTCACAAGCTTCCTCCAGCGGCCGGGAAGGAGGCGCAACGTCCCGTATATCGAGGCGAAGACTCCGCCGCGGTCGATGTCCGCAACAAGTATGGCGTCAGCTCCGGCGTGCTCGGCCATCGCCATGTTCACGAAATCGCGGTCGAGCAGGTTGATTTCCGCAGGGCTTCCGGCACCCTCCATGATTATCGCATCGAAACGGCTTGAGAGACGGTCGTATGCGTCGAAGGCCCGCTTCCTCACCTGCGGATTTATCTTGTAATAGTCTTTTGCCGACAACAGCGTCTTGAACACCTTGCCATTCACGATGACCTGGCACTTGGAGTCCGCGCAGGGCTTGAGCAGGACTGGATTCATGTCGGCAACGGGCTCCACGCCGGCACATGCGGCTTGGAAAGCCTGGGCCCTGCCGATTTCCGCGCCGCTCCGCGTCACAAAGGAATTCAAGGCCATGTTCTGGGCCTTGAACGGAGAGACTTTCAAGCCTTCTTCGGACAATATCCTGCAAAGGGCGGCGGTCACCAGGCTCTTTCCGCTGTCGGAGCTGGTTCCGACTATCATCAGCGAGGATGCCTTTTTCTCCGGAGGGGGCTTTTTCGCGGTCTTCTTCCGAAGGCATGATTCGGCAGCGCGGACAAGTCCGCTGTTCCTTTCCCTGTCGAGGACTGCTATGCGGACGAAGCGTCCGTCAAGCCCGGAAATGGAACTGCAGTCCCTCAGGAGAAATCCTTTCCGAAGCATGTTCCGCAGGAAGGCTCTTCCGCTCTTCTCATCACGGTGCATGCAGAGGAGGAAGTTGGTCTCGGACTTGAAAATCCTCATCCCCGCCGCTGAAAGCCGTCCATGGAGAAAGTTCCTCTCCTCCCTGTTGCTTCCGCGGACGCGCCCGGCGTATCCGGCGTCGGAGTAGAGCAGGGGAGCTATGCTCTGCGCGATGGAATTCACGTTCCACGGAAGCAGTCTAGCGCGGACCTTCGCGCAGATCTCCTCCCCAGCGTACATGAACCCGAGACGGAGCCCGGCTATCCCGAAGAATTTCGTGAGCGACTTGAAGACGATCATGTTGGGTGGCAGGGACTTTGATATCTGGGTGTAAGCGGACGGATCCCGGGCGTAGTCCATGAACGACTCGTCAACTGCGACATGGGAGTCCGGGAATCTGGCGGCCAGGCGCAGGATCGCACCCCGCCCGGCAAGCGCTCCAGTCGGATTGTTCGGATTGAATATGAACAGTAAGTCCCCCGGCACGAGAACAATGCCTCCGCCTACTAACCCTAATTT
>CAZGJP010000401.1:0-2548 GCA_964526605.1 uncultured Lentisphaera sp. | reverse complement strand
ATAAGAGGGCTATGTGTCGCGAGCTGTCGTCGCCCTCCATGATACGCTGGAAGGGATAGTCGAGTCCGTTACGCTTCAGAAGCCGCTTGAAGTCCTCGTAGGACTTCTCCCTTCCGATCTCAATCGCGATGAGTATGTCCGGATTCCCAGCCTTGATGGTCTTGCCAATGCACTCCTTGGAGAAATCCTGTTTCAGGGGCGTAAGCCCGTCGCCCTCCACAAAGTAGTTGCATAGGTTGTAGCACATGACAGACACATCTCCAGCGGAAAGGCGGCTCGGGAGAAGCGCAAGGAACAGAAGTGACGGGAGCAGGCTGTTTGAATATATTCTCTTCATCTGTTGTCTCCATCGCCCGCGTTCTCCTTGGAGGCAGGCCCGTTCCCTCCGGCATCCTCCCGCATGATTGGCATCCTGAAAGGAGGCAGTGGAATCCCATTCGAGTTCACGAGACTTCCCTGGGGATTGTCGGCCCATCCGTAGAAAAGGTATGCCGGCTCCTTGACCGGCTTGCATGAGATGACGATGCGCGAACCCTCTATCCTGGCCTCCACGCTTCGGGGAATCCTCTCTTTCCCCGCGACCGCGAATCCGGGGCATGACGCATAGTCCGCCAGCTCGACGAAAGTGACGGTCTTCTTCCTCATCTCGTATTCCTCGTCGAGCTCCTCGACCTCATCCACCTCCGCCGATATTACCTTCACATGACTTCCATCCACCGGCCTGAGAAAAGGGGCGGAGCCGCCGTATTTGAGCTGTCTATGGGCCGTCTCCACTTCCTTCCCGAGCAAGGCGCTCTGGTCCCCGTCCAGCTTCATCGAGGAGAGAGAGAAGACGGCTTCACCGCAGTTGCCCAAGGCGACATGTATATCATTTCCCTCCAGCGCGATTCCCGAGACGAACGGCGTGGGAATCTTGCCCGCTAAATCGCCTCCCTGTGACATGGCTGATGCAACCGAGAAGAGCCTGTCGCCCAGCTTCTTCCTGGGGGCATTGCCGGGAAAAAGCCCGGGCAGTATCGGAATTGAAAGTTCGGCGGCGGCCTTCTCCTGCGCCTCTCTTATGAACGGAAGTTTCGACTTGTGATCGGCGCTCGACGCGCTGGCCTTCCACGAGGCCGGCGTCTGCATCAATACAAAAGCAGGCGGCTTCTCCATCCAAGACTTGCTCCAGTCGGAAATCATCGCCTTGAGAAGCCGTGAGCGGAGTTTCTGGAACTTGTCGTCCTCCTCCGACGGCATGACGAAAATCGCCTTGGCCGCGAAGGGCGCGACCGTGCAAAGAACTCCATTGTAGAGGCCAGATGGAGTCTTGTGGCTTCCCGGACCGTCGGGCCTCTGCGGATATTCAGGCCTCTTCAGCGTCCTGATCCGGGCGAAGGCCTTGTTATGCTTCAGCTTCTCGAACTCCTCCTTGTACTTCTCGTTCTGCTGTTTCCACTTCTCCATGTCGGCCTTCCACTTGCCCTCCTCGGAGGGAAAGGTGGCTAGAATCCTGCTCCAGTTGGATCCTATCTCGGCGAATGCTGAATCGCCCTTCAGCGATTCCTGGCTCGTCCACGCCTCGATAGTGGAGCCCGGACAAGAGATGTTGACAAGACCGAGCGGAACCTTCCCGCAGGCAGCCCTGTGGGCCTTCGCGAAGTGATATAGTGCCTCCGGAAGCTTCCGGTGCATCTCCTCTATCTCGAAAGGGGTCCAGACTGCGGCGAACGTGAACTCGGGCTTGTCCGATATCTTCCTGTCCGCATTGAAGAAGAAGCAATTCTCTATCCTGTATTTCCCCGCCGCCTCATCCGGAACCGTTATCTCCCTGGGCTGGGCGGCCGATTCCCTCTCGGCTTTGCGCGCTTCCTCGACGTCCCGCATCTCGCGTATGTTCATGCCCCCCATCAGCCCGCTATGAATGGCGAAGACGAAGACATCGCCGACACGGACGTTCTTGATCACCTGGTTGCTGTTCGAATCTGATATCCTCATCTCCGCGCCATTCTCGTCGGCTTCCATCGGAGGCAGCACGGCCAGCCATCTGCCCGTCTTTTCGTCCGCATTGGCCTCCAGCGTCCTGTCCTTGAACGTTATCTTCACAGTGTCGCCAGGCTCGCCAAACCCCCATATCTGCGTCCCGGCCACGCTCTGGAGAACCATATTGTCGCCAACAATGTATGGATTCAGTATCATCGCCGACGCGACAGCGTCCAGCAGAAACAGCAGCAATAGTTGGATGGACAATTTTCTCATTTCGCCCTGGCCTCGTGGTCTCCGGATGGAAGCGGAAAACCACGTGAATATAGACGGATTGGATTTGATTGCAAGCAGTGGACTGTTAGGAGAATGTCAGAGTCTGTTGTATATGCTCTTGATCTGGGCCGCGGCATCCTTGTAGTTCTGTATGCGTTCGGACGGATTTCGCGCGATCATCTTGTCCAGAAGCTCCGAGATGCTGGGGTTTATGTGTGCCGGCATCCTTGACGAGACACTCGCTATCCTTATGCCTGCAATGTGCTTGTGGGCGAGCTCGTAGGCCCCGGTGGCGGTGTAGTAGGTCTTT
>CAZGJP010000400.1:0-2552 GCA_964526605.1 uncultured Lentisphaera sp. | reverse complement strand
TGAGAAGTCCTCATGTATTCTGCGCATGACGCATGCGTGGCTGAATTGATTTCCGTAGTATTGCGGGCGCAGGTCGCCGTGGGAGTCGAAGTGGACGATGGAGAAATTTTTTCCGTATCTGCCGAAGAGCGCCTTTGCCATTCCATAGCTGACGGTGTGTTCGCCGCCGAGGAGGACCGGGATGGCGCCGGTTTCGAGGATTTTTCCGATTTCGTCCGAGATTTCGCCGAGGACTTTGCGCGGGGAGCCTTTGCATTTCAGGGCGGGCCTGGTGAATATCCCGAGATTGGCCGGCTCGTCCTTGCCGCCGTAGATCTCGAGGAACTGGGATGCATTGATGATGGCCGCGGGGCCCTTGGACGTGCCCGCGCCGTATGAAATGTTGTCCTCGTAGGGGGCGGAGACTATCTGGAAGGCGGCGGATCCGGCCTTCGGCGGCGGATAGTCCTTTTCGAGGAAATGTCTGTATTTGCGTTTTTCGAGTTTCATGTCCGACGCGACTTGTCCGGGGTTTGTCGTGTTTGGCCAAAGTCGGAATCCGGGCTTGACGCTTTGGCAATACGGCGTAGATTGGTTTTCAAGGACGATAACAGATACAGCATGAAACAGGATTTGCAATAGCCATTGCATGAAAATGCGGACCGAGCATTCCATAGACAGGATTCTGCTGCGCCACGATTTCATATGCATGATTTTCGCGCTGTGCTTCGTGGTGTCGGTTTTCGCGCTGATCCGGACGGGGTTGTCGCGCAGGGAGCACTATCTTGGGGAATGCGCACGTGTGGCGTGGATCACGCGTTCGGTGGCGGCTGGCAGGGGGGCGATACTTGACAGCGACGGTCTTCCGCTTGCCTGGACTGAGAGGAGGTATGATCTTTTTTTCGCTGGTGGGGGCAAGTCTCCCGACCTGCTTCCCCTCCTTGCGAGCCAGGCCGGAATCAGTTTGCCGTCCGGATCTTTGGACGGGGAGAATCTGCTCAGGAGGAATCTCACGCCGGACGAGCTTCTCGGGATAGAGAAGCTTCAAGCTTCGATGAAGGGGCTGCTGGCCGTGAGGCCTCGTTTCGAGCGGAACGTGGTGGACTATCCCGAGATCAGGAGGCTTGTCGGTCGGATGCCCGACGATCTGGAGGCCGGGAGCGGGCTCGAGGCTGCGTTCGATTCGCGTCTGCGCGGCCGGGAGGGTGTTTTCACCGTGATGCTGGACCGGAACCGGCAGTGGATTCCGAGCACCTTCAAGTGGTTGCGCGAATACAGCGGGGGCGAGGATGTCAAGCTGGATGTTCCGCTGGAGAAGTTGAGGGAATCCGGGATCGCGGAGGGGAATGGGAGATGAAAGTTCCATCCGAAAGAAGCACGCTGAAGATGCTTGCCGCCGTGGTCGCGATGATAGGCTGTCTGACCGTGTTCAACGCGGCATCTCCCTCGGGTGGAGGGGATGTGAATTTCGCGGCCCGGCAGTTTGCTTGGCTTGGGGTAGGCCTTCTGCTGATGGAGATCCTGTCGAGGACGAAATTCTCCATTTTCGAGACGGCCTGCCCGGGGCTTGTCCTCGTGTCGGTTCTTCTTCTGGTTCTCGTCCTGGTTTTTGGCGCGAGGATAAACGGGATGAGGGGCTGGTTCAGGGTTGGGAGCTTTCTATTCCAGCCGTCGGAGTTTGCCAAGCCCGTCTTTGTGCTTGCGCTGAGCTCTTTCCTGTCGGCCCGGCAGGATTCCATGAGTTTTCTCGCGAAGACCGCGCTGCTGGTCCTTGCCTTTGTCGGGCCGATAGTGCTGCAGCCGGACTATGGGACGGCGCTGGTATATTTCTGTGTGCTGTCGGCCTTTCTCTTTCTCCGCACGGAGAGGCTGCTTCGTCTTTCGTTGGCCATGCTTTTCTGCATTACGCTTCTCGGGGTGCTGGCGGCCAGGGAGGATTATGTGGTGAGGAGAATATGCGGATACCTGTTTCCGTTCGAGGACCCCTACGGGTCGGGTTGGCACATACTCCAGTTCAGGTATGCGATAGCCCGCGGAGGCCCTCTGGGGGCGGGCTGGGGGGAATGCCTCTGGGCGAACTCCTATCTTCCGCTTCCGCACTCGGACTCGTCGTTCGCGACTCTGGCGGAGGCGTCCGGCTTTCTGGGGACAGTCCCATTGATGCTGCTCTACGCGGCGCTGCCCTTCATCGGGGCGAGGCTGGCCGGGGGAGGGCGGAAGGAGTCCAACGCATATTTCATACTGCTCTGCTTCTTCCTCATGGCATGCCAAGGATACATCCACATACTCGTAAATCTCGGGGTGCTGCCGCCGACAGGTCTGACCCTGCCCCTGTTCAGCTACGGAGGGAGCTCGCTTGTCGCCACGACCGTCATGGTCGGGATGGCCTTGAGCGCGGCGGAGGAAGGGCGGACGACGACAAGTCTGGAGATGAAAGATTGCATCCGGAGGCCAGGTATGAAATGAGAACGAGCATGCTCAAAGATATCCGAACAGCGTTGAGGGAGCAGGCTGTCCCGTCGGATGTTGCGGAGTTGCGGCGTTTTTTCAAGACTGGTCCCGGGGAGTATGGC
>CAZGJP010000399.1:2252-2559 GCA_964526605.1 uncultured Lentisphaera sp. | reverse complement strand
TCGGATGGAGATCTTATGGACGCTACCTGCCTTTGCAGGACGACATAGCGTCTGTAGCCTTTTGGTATCAAACTCTTCCAACAGAGCCATTTCCGGATTTTCCAGGCAGGGACCATCTCGAGGTGGTATGAGATTTTCCTCGTTTTTTCATGGCATCGGAATGAACTGCCAGGCCACTCTGTGATATTTTCTTGCGTGAGGGGATCATGCCAAGCCTCGTCCGGATGTTGTGAAGACTGCCTCGTCGAAAGATATCCTGTCATCGCCACGGGAGAGAAGGGTATTTCCGATTTGTCCGGACGAAGCT
>CAZGJP010000399.1:0-2242 GCA_964526605.1 uncultured Lentisphaera sp. | reverse complement strand
ATGGACGTTGCAGTCATTGCGCAAACTGTTCCCACATCGGTCCGGAATCCAACTTTGGTGCCGGAGATAGACGCATTGTCCTGACAATTTGTCTTCAGGAGGAGGATGTTTGGGTTGGAGGCCTGCCGCTGTCAGCGCATATCCATCTCTCTTGCCTGCCATGTGACCGAGTCAATTTCCCTGGGTGGTTGTTTGCCAAAAGTCTCCTTGTCACCGAGCGCTATGGCCTTCATTGTGCAGGTGTCTCCTTCGACAGTGAATGTCAGGTAGTTGTATTCCTGGAAGAAAACCTTTGAAAATGGATTTTTCTCGATATTCTTCTGGGCATAGAGAGGTGCGCCTGCGCCGCCGGAGACAATTATGCTAGTGCCTTTGCCCGGTTCTGTGCGCTCATAACAGTGCTCATGTCCGGAGAGCATTGCAGTTCCATTGTATTTCTCCAGGAGTTTGAAGATCTCCCTGCTCTGCTCATTACCGCCATGGTTTGCCGAAGACCAGGCGGGCGAATGGTTCAGGAGGAAGATGAATTTCGCTTTTGACTTTGAAAGTATCCCCTCAATATATGCAAGATATTCCGGAAATGTCCTGCCTTCCAAGTCATAGATGTCGGCACCGACAAGCAATACCGGGCCTATTTCCTGGTACCAGGTCTTCCTGTTTCCCGGGGTTGAGAACATCTTGAGGAACAGGGAGGAGTTCTCCTCGTGGTTGCCAAAGACGCAGAACGCAGGCACGGTTGAAGAAAGGCTGACGGCGGGCTTCCAGAATTCGTCCACCCACATGTTGAAATCCCTTCCGTTCTGGACAAGGTCGCCGGTCCTGAGGTGGAACATAGGGGACTCCTTCCTTGCAATCTCCGATATCTCTCCCCACACCTTGGGGTTCAACTGAGCATCGCCGACCGAGATGAAGAAAAGCTTTCCGGAATCTGGAAGAGTCCTCACCTTGTATGACCCGCATACTGTTTCTGCCGCCGTCCCCTCGACCTGGGAAGAAAGCAGGAACTCATATTCTGTGGAAGGCTTTAATCCTTCGACGTTGAACTCGTGGTAGAATCCATTCTCGGAAGTCATCTTGCGCCCATCTACGGAAAGAGTGATTTTCGCCGGCATGCTGCCAATGCACTTCACGGTAAAGAAGTCCTTTCCCGCATTGCCGAGTACAGGTCCTATGGCCAGGGAGAAATCCCTCCCTGACTGCGGGACCAGGCTTATCTCTGAGCATCTTACGGTCTGGGAGTAAACCTTATCCCTGTGGGATGTTATCCTCACATCGTCGGAAGCCTCCAAAACATTCTCACCTTTTACAAGGAAAGATCCGGGAATGCCTGTAACTGATGAATATCTGACGTCCTTGAGGAGCCATTCGAAAGTTCTTCCGTTGAGCGACCAGTTTCCTACTGCTTTTGGTTTATCAAGTTTCAGGAAGGCTATATCTCCGGGATCTTCGACATTGAAGACAGCCCTTATGGAGACTTTGTACGTCCCCACTTGGTTCAATTCCAGCTCCGTCTGCCATTCCCCCTGTCTGCCATCCTGCGAAACCGCGCATTGGACCTTGGCGCCATCCAGAATATTGCCAGCGGGAAACATTTCCAGGCATAATCCGAAGACAGCTGCGGCAAAGATAATATTCTTCAATTGCGATCTCATAATCATTTTTCCTTGATTAATGAATTGCCTTTCTCATCCTTCCACGAGGACGCATGAAATTGCAGGAGCTCAAGGCCCTTCTTCGCATAGACCTGCTGGGCATTGTGCTTGACTCCCTGTAGAAGCTCGAATTGAAGCTGCATGTCCGCCTTTCCCATGGCATCCCTGACTTTTTCAGCGGACTTCAGCCATTGGTCGTCCGTCCCGACAGTGATGCGCAGCCTTGTCCCCGCCTTTCCTATTTTCTCTTTGGCTTCGACCCATCTTTTCTCGCCCCAGGCGCCACATATCATGGATGCGGAGGAATATAGATCAGGTCGTGCAGTTACGACATGCGAAAGCAACTCGGAACCTTTTGAGAATCCTTCAATAGATCTTCCCCTCTGTTCCGGAATACTGCGGTAGTTGCTGTCGACATGGGCTATGAGCTCTTCCAACACGAGATCCTTGTCCTCTGGCTTCCATTCTCCTTTTGGTGCCTCGCAACCTACAATGATCATTGGAGGAATGATCTTCTGTTCGATTGCTGCTGCAGTCTTCCTCATTGCCTTTTCCCAAAAATACGCCCTCTTTCCTTCATCTATCTCCAC
>CAZGJP010000398.1:0-2559 GCA_964526605.1 uncultured Lentisphaera sp. | reverse complement strand
CTTTCCGCATTCGGAGTTTCCCTTTGCTTTTGCATTTTCGTTCCTGCTAAAACCGGAGTTGAAATACCTGTCATGCGGTGTTATTGTTTCCGTCCATGACAGATGACAAATGGGGAGTTCTTCAAATGAGCGATTTTTTCAGATTCCGTTCCGCGACGATGGTCGTCCTGCTCTTCCTTGCGAATTTCGCAAGCGTCGCCCAGGAGCAGGAGCCGGCAGGCGACAAGAAGTCTGACGAGGGCGACGTATCCGACTTCGACGGCGTGTTCAAGATCAAGAACTGGGACAAGGACCTCAAGCTCCCGGAGGTCAAGGACGATGCGAAGAACGTCCTGCGGGAGCCGTATCACCCTGACGAGCTTGCGAAAATCGCGGAATCCACTGGGCTCGCCGCGAAAATCGCAATCGCCGAAAAGCTCAAATGGCAGCCTGTCTGGAAATATGAAGGTGTCGGGGGTGTGGTGCTGCCATCCATCGCGATAAGCGACGACAGGAGCCTTCTGGCGATAATCGAGACGACAGGCGAGATGAACGGCCCCAACGGGAGCAGGCTGGTCATCGTGAGGGTCGCCGACTGGCTGGTCTTGCGCATCCACGCCCTGAAGACGAAGAAAGTGCATAAAGTCCTGTTTCTGACGGACTCCACCGAACTGCTGCTTTCGGCCTCGCGCCAGCCCGAACTCAAGGAGAACAACGAGATCATAATCGTCGATGGCGGGAGTGGTGCTACGGTCAAGTCTAGGAAAATCAAGAACAGGGCAAGGGACTTTGTGGTCCTCGGCTCGCGCATTGTCGCATGCCTCGAGGCGGACGCGCAGAAGGGCGGCTCCGAGCTATACGAGATGGATGCCGACTCGCTGCAGATGAAGACGAACTACAAGACGGAGAACAAGGACGGGATACTTGCGCCCCATTCATCCGCCGACGGCAAATTCATCTTCGCCGGCGACAGGAACGTGGAAATATTCTCGATCTCGCAGAACGAGCCGCTTGCGAAATTCGCAAGCGCGGAGGCCAAGGTTCCGTCGTCAGCCCTGGCGCTTCCCGGCGACGATCTAGTCTCCGCCACATATGCCGGCGGCGGCGCGTATCTCTTCAGAGGAGAGAGACCGAGAAAACTTCTAGAGATGGCCGACTCCTCGCTCATCTTCGACCAGGCTGGCGGCTTCCTCGTGGCCAGTTCCGTCAAGAAGGACAGCGCCGTCCTCTTCAAGCTTCCCGGATTCGACGAGTCCGAGTCGTTCTCCATGTCGTCATTGAAACCGAAAACCTCCGGAGACGTGGTCTTCTCCGCGGTCCTGGCGAAGCAGTCATATGTCTTCGCCGACAGCCACGGAAACTTCTTCACATGCTCAAAGAAGGGCAAGAAATGGAAGAAGGATCTCGGAATTGCAGCTATGAAATGAAGGGCGGAAAAGCAGAGGGCAGAGGGCGGAGGACGGAGGACGGAGGACAGAGGGCAGAGGGCAGAGGGCAGAGGGCAGAGGACAGAGGGCGGAGGACGGAGGACAGAGGGCGGCGATGGAAGTAGTTTGCGCGGTCCCCGCGCAAACATCTTTGCGCCGGGACGGCGCAAAGTACTTGGGGCGGGCGGCGCAAATATCCACTGGACTACGTCTTCCAGTGAATCTTTATAGTACGGATTCTGTAAACGAACGTAGTTTACTGAATACGTACCCTTCGCTTTTCTTGCGGCGAATGGAATGTATATTGCCTGACCTCAAAGAAGGAAAGCGGCATGAAACTTTCGATTGCGACTGACTACGCCAGCGACCACGGCGATGTGGAGCCTTATCTTGCGGGAATCGCGGATGCCGGCTTCGGATGCGTGCAGTGGATACAGAGGTGGTCTGGCGACTACTTCTACACCAGGCCGGAGGTGGAGCATGCCGGACGGCTTCTGAAAAAATACGGTCTTGAGCTCCGCGATCTCCATGCCAGCATAGGCGTGGAGCAATCGTGGTGTTCGGAGCGCGAGGTGGAGCGTCTCGCCGGAGTGGAGCTGGTCAGGAACAGGATTGACATGTGCCGGACGCTTGGTGGCGAGGTGATTGTCATGCACGTGCCGCGGATGCTGCCGGAGAACGAAATCAAATGGAATTCCCTGAGGAAATCGCTCAAAGAGCTGAAATCCCACTGCGCGAAGAAAAAGCTGAGGATAGCGATCGAGAACTTGCCCCACGACGATTTCAACGGGATAGCCGCGTTGATGGACGAATATCCGGCATCATATCTGGGGATATGCTACGACTCCGGCCATGGCAACATGGGGGGAGAGGGGCCCGGGCATATCGCGAAATTCGCAGACAGGATACTGTCGCTGCATCTCCACGACAACAACGGATTCGACGACCAGCACAAGCCGCTGTTCAGCGGGACGCTGGACTGGTCGAGACTTGCGGAGATAATACGTGGATCGAGCTACGACGGTCCTCTGACGCTGGAACTTTCCATGAGGAACTCGGGGATCTCCGACGAGAGGGTCTTTCTGGGACAGGCCTTCGAAGACGCGAAGAAATTCAACAGGATGGTGGGGAACTGAGAGATGGACAAGTATCC
>CAZGJP010000397.1:0-2567 GCA_964526605.1 uncultured Lentisphaera sp. | reverse complement strand
CATCTTGTAGAGGAAGCCCTCACCAGTGAAGCATAGGCACTTGTATGCTCCGATCTCCAGCAGTCTGGCGTCGGTGATTGTCCTTACGGCATCGTCAATTTCGCTCCTCTCGACCGTGAAGGAGGAAAAGTCGTGCCGTCCGACAAGCATCTCCATGCATCGCCCGACTTCGTCGAGCTTTGTGAAGTTCTCAAGATGCCAGCTCCATCTGGAAGTGAAGGCGTCCTCCGATCCGGTGTTCACCACATAGACATGTGTCTTGCCCTTGGCGGAGAATCTTGCGTGAAATCCGAGGGGGGCGTCCTCTATCCCAGTTATTCTGATGTCCGAAGGGAGGAGGCGGTTCAGCGCCTTCAATATCTTGTCGTTCGGAAGATTCGGGCGTTCCGGTTCGTCAAAGTGGGCGCATTGCCCTAGCGCATGGACTCCTGCGTCCGTACGTCCGCTAGCCTCGACCCTGATCTTCTGCCAGGCGTAGAGCATCGCGAGCTTCTCCTCGAGCACCTGCTGGACCGCGAGTCCGTTCGGCTGGATCTGCCAGCCGGCGTAGTTCGTCCCGTCGTAGGATATTATGATTTTTTTCCTCATTGAAAACCTCGGATCATGCCTTCAGAAATCCGCCGCCTCTGTCTCCTGTCGCTTCTCCCGAATCCCACGAGAGGACTCCACTCACCCAGACTTTCTCGACCCCGTCGGAGATCCTGTGCGGATCCGCGAAACTCGCATTGTCCTTCAGCTTCTCCGGAGCAAAAAGAACAAGGTCGGCGGCATATCCCTCCTTGACCAGCCCCCTGCCCCGCAGTCCAAATATGGCGGCAGGCAAGGACGTCAGCTTGCGGACAACCTGTTCGACGGGCATTTTTTCGGACGCAATCTTGAAGAATCTGGCGAAAGAACCGAATCCTCTCGGGTGGCTCCGTCCGAGCCCGTAGTCTCTGTTCCTGCAGCTCTCGTCCGAACCGCATGCGACGAACGGAAGCGAGATTATCCTGCGCATATTCTCATCTGACATTCCGCTAGATGCCGCGACAGCCGAGGGCGCGTCGCGGAGAAGATCTAGGCATATCCGCACGGAAGGCCGTCCCAGGCGTGCCGATATCTCATCGAATTTCATCCCCTGGAAGCATGCATATCCAGGAAGAGACGTGGCAACAAGCCTCATCGCGGTCCAGAATTCAGGACCTAGCTCGGAAAGGACTGAAAGCCCCTGATTCCATCCATCCTCGACAGAAAGAAATCCGGCTATCCGGACATCGTCCATCTCGCGGAAGAGGCTGGGCAGGTATGCGCTCAGATTCGTCATGGATTCAGTATATGGGTATCTGTCGGCGCTGACATCCATGCATGAAGCCTGCCTTCCGATGATCTCCACCACCTGGTCGAGCTTGCCCCAGTTTCTTCTTCCCGCCGTCTTTAGATGGCTGATGTGGAGCCTCGGGCTGGCCGACCTGCGGCATAGCGTTATCGCCTCCTCGACAGACTCGATCAGTCCATCCCCCTCGCTGCGCAGATGTGTCGCGTGGGGTCTTGCGAATTTCGCATTGGTCTTGAGCATCCCGGCTATTTCCTCCGCATCGGAGAAAATCCCCGGGACATACAGCAGCCCCGTGGAGAAACCGAGCGCGCCGGATGATAGCTGGCCATCGAGGAGAAATCGCATCCGCGAGACGGACTCCTTTGGAATCAGCTTCTGGTCGTAGCCGCAGACGGCCGCGCGCAAAGTGTTATGACCGGCGAGCGATGCGATGTTGATCGCCGGACGCGCCGAATCGACCTTGGCCGCATATTCCCGGACCCCGCTCCAGTCCAGCTTCACCCCGTAGCTCCTGTAGATGGCCTCGAGATGCTCGCGGTTCATGTCGGTGATGGGGAAGACGGAAAGACCGCAGTTGCCGCAGATTTCCGTGGTCACGCCCTGGGATATCTTGCCCTCGGCCTCCGGGGCGGCGAGAATGCTGACGTCGGAGTGCCCATGCGTGTCTATGAATCCCGGAGCGAGACAGAGGCCTTCCGCGTCCACCAGCTCCACGTCCGGACCGGCAGCCAGATGCTCTTGCGAAATTCGCAGGATTCTTCCGTCCTTCACGTGGAGACAGGACAATCGCGGCGGATTTCCAGCTCCGTCGATGAGATTCGCGTTTTGTATTATGAATTCAGCGCCCATGTCATTGAAATCCATCTAGAATCTATATACCTCGAAGTATCTGTCGGAACCTGCCACGAGAGGGATTCTGGAGAGCAGGCGGGCAGCTTGCGGGAGCGGCTCTTCGTTGAAGACCACCATGCCGTTGTAGTTCCTGTCGAAGACGATCTTGGAATTCATCCTGAGGAGAATGCCGGAATCAGGCATCTTCTCTGGATTGTAGTGCGAAACGATTTCCGGCGGAATACCCTCGCTCTGGTATCTCGCCGGGTCAATCTTACCGAAGAAGAGAAAATGGGAATACCAGACTGGCTTGAAATCATCGTCTACGGGATGGTGGAACAGGGAGCTTGACACATATATGGTCTCATTTTCTTTTTTCTCCCTGAATGCCGCCTCGATGGTCTCCACCAGAGGCGCATTG
>CAZGJP010000396.1:0-2601 GCA_964526605.1 uncultured Lentisphaera sp. | reverse complement strand
CGTTGGTCTGTGCATAAAGTCGAACGCTTATCGGCCATCCGTGGCCGCGTTCGACACTGGGCCGTCCTTGGCCGTCGAGTGTCCGGATTTCAGGATGAACGGAGTTGATCCGGAGGGGCAGAGGATAAGGAGAAGGCCGGGAGAAAAACACTGGAACTCCGGATGCAGCTTTATCCCCTTGAACCCGGACTTGCCTATCTCGCGGACCACGGAGAGGTCGTCCAGCGCAGGATGATACGAGGCGAACGAGCGCAGCCTCTCCGTCTCCAGCGACGTGCACCACCTGTTGATCGAAGCCACCTGGGATGGATGCGTTGCGACAGGCATGTTGACGGACAAATCAATCCGCGCCCGGTCCATGCTCCCGAGGAGTCCTGCGGCCGTCCCGTCCGAGAATGGAGCGACTCCGGATTTTCCGGAGAGGAATTGAAGCGCCGCCCCGGCGACCTTGTCAGGAAAGACATGGGCGTGGAAGTCAATGGCTTCGAACGGTTTCATATCTCGAACCTCGCCCCGTCGAGCCGCCTTCTGTATTCTATCTTGTCCATCGCCTCCTTCATTATCTCCTCCGCATCCTCTTCCTTGATTCCGGCCGACCTCCTCATGTTCTCGAGCGCGATTATCTGCTCGGACTCGAGCGCGAAGTCCTTGTTCCCCTCGAGGGCCTTCTCTATCGCCTCCCGATATTCGTCGAGGCTCTGGAGGGAGGGCAGGGCCATCTCGGCCCGGACCTTCTCCTCGAGTATCCGCGCCTGGGACTGGCTAAGGCCGAGGCGCTCCCCGCGCCGCTGCAGTTCACGTCTCTCGGCGGGCGACATGTTGCCGTCTATCAGGAAGAGCCTGATCACGTCCTCGAGCATGGCCGCTGGCGAGCTGGCGGCGCCTCTCGTGGGCTCATGTTCGATGCGCGGAACTATGCTTTCGGATATGGCCGCCAGCGCGGCCTTCGCCGACGCCGCGCTCTGGAATCGCCGCGAAGGATGCTTGTCTAGCAGCTTCATCACGAAATCCGAAAGCGCAGCCGGAACGCGGGCCGCATCCAATGGCGCGGGCCTGCTGTTGAGGACGACTCTCCTCACCTCCTCGATCGTCATCTCGGGCAGGATGTCGAAGACCCTTCTGCCATCGGAAAGCATCTCGTATATCACCGCCCCCAGGGAGTAGAGGTCGGCACGGGCGTCGACATCGTCGAGAAGAAGCTGTTCCGGCGCCATGTAGAGAGGGGTGCCCAGGAGAATGTTCCGCTGGCTGAGGTCGCTTTCGGCATCCTTGTCGAGGGAAAATGGGAGCAGGGCTATGCCGAAGTCGCTGATCTTCGGTTCGTCCTTGGCATCGAAAATTATGTTCTGCGGCTTGATGTCGCGGTGCGTCACCATTATCTCGTGCGCGGCCTGCAGCCCGGAAAGAATGCCAGACGAAATCCTCAGGGCGCTCTTGAGCGAGACTCCCCCGTCGCCACGTATCTTCGATGCGAGGCTGCCTCCGGGCAGATACTCCATGATGATGCAGGCCGACTTTCTGTCCTCCTCCAGTCCGAAGACGTTTATGATGTTGGGGTGGTCGAGCTGCGCCCCGATCCGGGCCTCGAGCATGAACCTGTCGTATATCTCGCGGCCCCTCTTCTCGGAGAATTTCTTCTCGAGCTGCTTTATCGCGACCAGCCGGCCTATCTTCCGGTCCTCGGCCAGAAACACGGAGCCGAACGCGCCCTTGCCGATCCATCTGCGTATGAGGTATTTCTGATTGACAAGATCCGGAAAGGGTATGCGTGACGTGCCGGTGGACGTATTCTCTCCGGAAATGATCAGGGTGGAATCCTCCGAATCCCTCTTGACCATCACAGTGTCGTCAGGGGACGTCTTCCTGCCGAATAGCTTCTGCGCCGAATCTATGGGATTGAAATTCAAGCGTGCGGCTCCAGATTGGTGAATTGGGCGGAACTCCGGCGGGGAGAAATCTCAGCCGGGACACGCTATGCTCTCCAGCCGGCCTCGACCGCATTCCCGCAGGATCGGCCCGTCCTCATCCCTTCTTCGAGAACTTCTGTATCCTCTCGCCCACATCGCGATACTTGATGTTCGCCTGGTATATCTCCTTGTAGAAGGAGACGGCCTTCTCGTTGTCCCCGGCGCTCTCGTGGCAGATTCCCAGATGATAGAGGGCGTCCATCTTCTGCTTGTCCATGGCTATCATCTCCCCGACTGCCTTCGTGAGCTGCTCTATCGCCATGTCGAATTGCCTCTTCTCCGCGAAGCACCTGCCGATGAAGACAATCGAGGCGAGCCTCCTCTGCGGGTTCTTCTGCGAGAGCTGGAACTGCTGCAGGGCGTCGTCAACCGCTCCGGACTCCCAGTAGAGCTGGGCCAGATCGAAGCGAAGCTGAAGATCGTTCGGATACTTGTTCACCCTGTCAAGCGCCCGCTCCAACCTGTAGGAGAGGATCTGCTCCTTGAAGGCCGCGATGTTCGCGTCCGCCTCCGCCTTCTTGTCCGGATTCTGCTGCGCGAAATCCTCCCACTGCTTCGCCGAAGCGGACATCTGCGCCACGGTGGACTTCTCTATCGCCGCGTCTATGTGCGGGTCGAGCGAGCCCATCTCCTG
>CAZGJP010000395.1:0-2604 GCA_964526605.1 uncultured Lentisphaera sp. | reverse complement strand
GTCTCTTCGCTGCCTTCATCTTCTCGATTCTCCCATGGATATTTCCAGTGAGCAGGACATGCATAGGTGCATTTACCCCACTCCTCTTTGCTTTCGCGTCAGGAGCCTTCTTCCTACTGGAGTCTATCGGGAAAAACTCGATCAAGCACGCGGTTGTGGCTGCTATTCTTTGGGCCATGGCCATTTATTCGCACCATCCCGGCAGACCTATGGCCGCGGTTTTCATGCTTCTGTTCGTTCTGTCATTCAATATTCTTATAATCAAACGAATAAGACCGTTCGCCGTTTTCTCCGTAATCCTTGGCATTCTCGTCATGCCAATGGCCATCTATGTCCTAGGAAATCCAGCTGCGCTGACGACTAGGTTCAACGCTATAAGCGTATGGCGCGACAATCCGGCGCCACTTGAAGCAGCCATCAGAATTGCGCATAGATACGTCGAATATTTCGGACCCCAGTTCCTCTTTATCTCCGGCGATTCCAACTACGCCCACAGCACACAGAAGACTGGCGCGCTATTCATATTCTTAGCCCCGTCCATGGTTTTCGGTATAATTCACCTTGCCATGCACATGAGAAGAAATCCAGTCTACAGGTTTCTGCTTCTTCTCCTTGTCACATATCCTGTTGCAGCCATGTTGACCATAGGCCACAGGCATGGCACAGCTTGTATCGTCGGCTCCATATACTGGATGCTTGTCGCAGCCGTCGGCGCAAAAAAAATAATCTCGATGGGAAAAAAAATCCGCATCCCGATTCTCATCGCCACAGCAGTTCTTGCATCGGTCGAAATCCCACGTTACTTCAACGACTACTTCAGTGAATATCGGAGCAGCTCACGGTGGATATTCAACGCAACCGTATATGATGCGGTCGAAAAGGCGTTTGAACTTAGAAATGATAACGAGACAATCCACATTTCCAAGTTCGTCTTTTTCCCGGCTATGCCACAGCCAGACTTCAAGCCCGAATTCTATGTCGTCCTGCTCTTCTTGGGCAAAATCGACCCTCAACGCTATCTGAGGGAAGGAATCCCGCATGATATCGTCCGTCTTTATTCCTATCCGCCAGAGGGGAGGGGCCTCCTCATCCGCCTTGACAAGCTCGTCCTTCCTGATAAAAACGAAAATCCATCTGTTGTCTCAAATTACGAGCCGATGCCGGCAGGATCATCTCTGCTCGAGAGCATCCCCACACCGTCAGGAATTTCCCTCGATATACACAGGTTCAGCCCATGAAAAACAATTGGCAAATTCAACTTTCGACTGCAGTGCCCATTCTGGCCGTCATTGCCATCCTTCTCCACGTACATGATTTTCCTGGAGTCCCTGGCGGATTCTTCTACGACGAGTCGTCGGTCGCCTACAACGCCTGCTGCATCTCCGAGACCGGCGCCGACGAATATGGAAACCGTCTCCCGGTCTTTTTCCGGTGCTTCGACAACTTTCAGGACCCAGTATATGTATATACGCTTGTGCCCCTTGTTTCGGTTTTTGGTGCTGAAAAATGGGTCGCCAGACTACCAGGCGTCCTATACAAGCTTGCAGCATCGGCCGCTCTTTTTTTTCTGATCATGAGATTAACCGGCATGAGGTGGATTTCTCTTTTTACGGCATTCGCTTTTTCTCTGATCCCTTGGACCTTCGTCCTGGGGCGCACAGGGATAGGCGGCTACATGCCCATGCTTCTGGGCTTGATACTTTTCGTGTATTTTTTCATCTCCTTCATGGAGGACTCGTCGAAGACGCATGCTATTCTGGCGGCTCTTGCCTTGGCATTCACCATGTATTCGCATCAGATTGGACGGCCGATGGCCGTCATGATGATCTTCATCTTCGTCCTCGCATATAACCTTCGCACGGTCAAGAGGGCTAGATGCCTTTTTATCTTTTCGATCGTTCTTTTCCTTGCCCTTGTCCCGATGATCCTATATGTGGCTGGAACTCCGGAAAGCATGACCAAGCGTTTTTCAACGTTCAGCATATGGGGGGATGGAGCGGGAATCTTTATCGTCATCGGCAGGTTTCTATCGAGATACATCGAATATTTCGGCCCATCCTTTCTCTTCATCTCCGGGGATATCGATCTCCGCCACAACACCGACGCATCCGGCGAGTTGTATCTGGTCATGGCGCCTTTTCTGCTGATGGGGCTATGGCGGCTAGTTAGAAGCTTCCGCAGAAGTCCGACATCGAGGTTCATCCTCCTTGCTCTCGCCGTGTATCCGGTGGCGGCATCCCTCACGGTGGACAGATTCCACAGCACGAGATGCCTGAACGGCGCTCCGTTCTTCTGAATCATTGATGCCCTTGGGCTCAAGACTGCTCTATCCATGTCCCGTAAGAGGCGCATCAAATTCAAGTGGCAGCTACTCGTCGCTCTGGTTTTTTCGATGGAGACAGGGGCTTATCTCTGGAATTATTTCGGCGGCTACGCTGAGAAGTCGCGATCCGCCTTCAATGCGCCTCTGGTGGAGACCATCGAGGCGGCATTCAGGGAGAAAAAAGAAAAAGAGACCATATAAGTGTCAAGCTCCCTGTACCACCATCCCGACGACGATTATTTAAATCAAGACTCCTATTCAAATTTTAACTTCTACGTTAA
>CAZGJP010000394.1:0-2607 GCA_964526605.1 uncultured Lentisphaera sp. | reverse complement strand
CATGAAAGATGGGGCAGTTATTCCGATAGAAGTAAAGTGGACAGACAGTCCAAATGCTCACGATGCAAAAAATATTGAGAAGTTTATCGCGGAAAATAAGAATAAATGTTCATGTGGATTTATAATTTGCAGGGCCTCGCGCGCAATGAAAATAAATAAAAATACAACCGCCTTGCCGTGGAAGGAAATTTAACTGAGCTGTCGGCTTAAGCACAATATTTGCCTCTTTTTTCGGGATATTTTCACAAGGAGGCAACGGAGGAAAGGAAGGAGGATGAATTTGCCGCTGTTCAGCTAAAGAGCTGGACAGCAATGGTAGTCTCAAATCGAAAGACAAAGCTTATGTCTTGCCTTTTGCTTTGATGACTGCCTGGCGCTCACAAACTTCGCGCCGCACGGCAAATTCTGAACAGCAGTTTTTCTGCGTCAATTCGTGGACAAAGATGTTTTTCCATTAGTGTCAGATTAGTGTCAGTTAGTGGTTTAAGACCTTCCTTACCTTTCTTTCCTCTTTGTAGGAACACTTTTTATGAAAATATTATTCGTCGGAAATATCGCAAACAATGCCTATCTACTTGCAAAGTATCTCCGCGAGAAGGGGCACGAGGCCGATGTTCTATGCTATAATTACTACGACATCATGGCATGTCCCGAGTGGGAGGACGCGGAAATCTCCGGAGACTGGGGTTTCAACGAGCACCCGCGTTGGCATCAGGTCTCCACGGGGAACTTCAAAAGACCGGATTGGTTCGTTCAAGGCCCTCTAGACATTTCAATCCGTTTTCTACTTGGCAAGTCCCACAACGACAAAGCACTGGTAGGAAGATACAATTTTACAGCAAAACCTCGATTCGCTCAGAAATACCTTCAATTCTGGCGTCCGGCAGACTGGAGATTTGTCCGACAAGAATATCCGTTCATCTTTCTGCTGTGTCTGCCTGTGTTTTTTTTCGCCTGCTTGTCCAAGTATTTCTCAATTCTTTTCAGAAAGTGCAGTCCGCTTCCAGGCGAAGTGACAAAAAATAGCGAAACCCGCTACAGCGGAGGCGTGAATGTATATCTTGCGGGGCTTGCTCCAGCAATAAATGAGCTATTCTCCAGATATGACATTGTCCAAGCCCATGCCACCGACCCAATTTTCCCTTATCTTTTGGGGAAGCATCCATACGTTGCCCTTGAGCACGGGACGATAAGACAGATACCATTTCAAGACGATTTCATTGGAACATATACCAAGCTAAGCTATCAAAATGCAGACCATGTATTCATAACGAACGCCGACAATATAGCCGCTGCTGAGAGACTGGAAATAAAAAAGTTCAGTTTCCTCCCCCACCCGGTCAACCCTGTATCTGCATCTGAATATGTGGCCGCTTCGCTTAGGAACGAGCATCTCGAAAGACTTGACTCCAACTACATTGTCTTTCATCCCTCGCGTCAGCATTGGGACGAAAAACTCCGTCATCCGGACTGGGAGAAGGGAAACGACATATTCATCCGGGGCTTTGCGAAATTCGCAAAGGAGATAAACCCAAAGGCTTCCGCCGTATTCGTCGAATGGGGGCAGAAGCTGGAGGAAACAAAAGCCCTTCTTTCCGGGCTCGGAATCGCAGATAGGATCATATGGGTCAAACCATTGCCGCATATTGAGATGACCAAATACATCAAGGCATGCGACATGGTTGCCGACCAGTTCTGGATAGGGGCTTTTGGTGCCATCACTCCAAAGGCGATGATGTGTGGACGTGCAGTCCTGCTTAAGCTCGACGAGGAAATACACAAAAAAGCATTTCCGGAGCTACCGCCGGTCTTGAACGCAAAGACCCCGGAAGAAGTTTTTTCGGGGTTGAAGAGGCATTACGAGGACAAGTCATTCAGGCAGGACATCGAACGGAGAAGCTCAGATTGGTTCAATAAATATCATTGCGACAAGGTAATAACCGATAAATTGCTCAAAGTCTACGAGAACTTGCTCAGGAGGGATGTTTTTACAAAGAGCTAACGGAGCCAAGGAAGGGAAAAGTTCTAAAGTGCTGGAGTGCTTAAGTTCTAAAGTCAATAGCGCAACCTACGTAACTTTCACTCTTCAGGATTTTTCAACTTTAGAACTCCAGAACTATAGAACTTGAGCACTTCAGAACTTCTTCCTTACCTTTCTTCCCTCTGTGTAATAATTTGTATTACTAAATTGGGTGTGTCAAATGAAGATATTCATCAATGGTGCGGCGGGGTATGTTGGTGCGAGGCTTGTCCGGCATCTTGTGCGCGAGCATAAGGTCACGGCTTGTGACATTGTTCCGCAGGAAGAAATCCCAAGCGTTGATTTCATTTCAGTCAAACCCGATGCCTCGAAGCAGGATTGGGTCGGCATGCTGTCAGGTCATGATGTGGTGATCAATCTCGCCCAACATCCTGGCTACAAGGATTTCCCCGAGAAGGCGGAGGAGATGTTCGAGACGAACACGAGGCTGGCTCTGAAGATACTTGATGCCGCCCGAATCTGTGGATTGAAGTGCGCGATTCTATACTCAAGCGGCGGGATATACGGCTCCGGCAAGGAGAAATTCCACGAGTTGGACAAGCTCAATCCTCTTGATTTCTATCTGG
>CAZGJP010000393.1:0-2649 GCA_964526605.1 uncultured Lentisphaera sp. | reverse complement strand
CTGAGACTGCCCTTCGAGGAGACATGCCTCAACACCGCCGCTCTCGAACACGCCAAGGGGGCGAAGTCAAAATGAAAAAATGGCCAAGACAGCATCTGCGACTCTTCGCCGCGTCGGTCTTCCTCGCCGCAGTCTTCACCGCGTCATACTTCCTTATCATAGGGCCCCTGGCCACAAAGGTCGCAGACGACTCGGCATTCATCGAGACGACCAGGGCGTCACTGCACAAGAGCGGATGGCCGCTCGACCCGGGACGTCTCGCGGCCGCGCTCCAGATGAAGAAGAACGAACTGGACGGGGCCTCGGGATCGAAGAGCGGGGTCAGGGCTGGAGCCGCAAACACGCTGAGGCATTGCACCGAACCGATGAACAGGAGGATAAAGAAACTTTTCGACAATCCCGCCGATTTCACCAGGGACGTCGGAAGACTGGACTTCCAGGAGGAGTACAACCAGGTGGAGCAGAGGCTCGCTTCAAGAGGCATATTCCTCTCCGACAAGATGCTCAAGCTGGGCGAGAACAGCGCCGCCAAGGACATATACCTGCTCCTCCTCCAAGTCTGGATGCTCGACCGTGTCACGGCCCTGGCACTCGAGTCGGGGCTGAAAATGCAGACCGAAGGCTCGATACTCACCCAGGACGAGAGCGGCAGGAACAGGCAGGCCGCCAAGATGCAGTTCCAGCCAGTCATCGAATATCGCCTCTACAAGGACGACCAGACTCCATACGTCATAGAACTGCCCCTGAAGATCGCCTTCCTTGGCGACAGCGCCAGGCTTGCGGCATTCCTCGTCAGGCTGCAGTCGCAGGGGGACTTCTTCGCAGTGGACAAAATCCAGGTCAGTGCGGTTCCGGAACTGCGCAGGACCGAGACCGAATTCACGTTGCAGACCGGGCTGCTTTCCGTGGAGATGGAATGTTCCGCGTTCTTCTCTCCCAGGGAGATATCGAACTCCCCGGCAAAGCCGGTGCCAGTGAAGCTAATCCCGCAAGGAGCTTGAAAGAAAATGCCTGCGACAAGAAAAATCGTGGCCAGTATCAAAGACGACTGGGAGAAGGCTCTTCTCTGCGTGGCGGCCGTCTTCGCCATCTTCTCTCTGGCCTATTTCGCCATCAGCCTGCTCTACGGCGAGAGGGAGGCTCCACCGCCATCCTCCGGCTCTCCGGCATCCGTCTCCCTGCTCAACCGGTCGGCCTTCGCCTTCCTCAACGAAATGTCCCCGTCCCCCAAGACTGGCGATCCCTTCGGGAGGAGCCGCGTCCTTGCCAGGTTCGAGCCGGGAAGCAAGCCCCAGCCTGGAGGGCAGGGGCCGAAGCCCGCTCCGCAGCAGCAGAAGCCGAAGAAATTCGCGACCATATCGTTCACAGGATGGATGGATTCATCGGCGGGCCAGAAGATCGCCTTCCTGAGCGTGACCGATTCATCGTCCGGGAAGAAAACCTCCCACAGGCTTTCCGAAGGGGATGAATTCTCCGTCTTCAAAGTGAAAAGAATCGAGGACGGCGATATATTGGTGGCCGACAGAAGCGGGAAGGAGCATTTGGTTAAGATCAGATCAGCTTTGAAAGTGGAAATAGATCGGAATAGCGTCGTGTAGGGTAAGAGTGTATATAGGGGGGGGGGGGGGTTTGGTGATTTTTTTTAAAAAAAAAAAAGATTTTAAATTGTAAAAGGAATTAAGTAAAACATAAAAAAAAACAAGGGGGGGCGGCAAAGGACATCTTCCAGATCCTCGAGGGGAAGGGTCAACTCTCCTCGCAGCAGTCCGACAGCGCACGCCGCAGGATGAAAAGGGAGGGAATAGCCGCCCACCAGGCCCTCATGGATCTCGGATTCTGCCCCCATCAGGATATTTACTCCGCACTCAGTGAAAGCACCGGAATACCCCTCGTGGACCTGGGAAAAACCGGAATCGCCGAGGATGCCAAGAAATCCGTCCCCGCGAAGGCCGCGCACCACTTCAAGTTCGTTCCCATAAGCCTCAACAGGGGCGTCCTGACGGCCGTCTTCGCAAACCCGCCCACGCTCAGGGACGTCGAGAACCTCAGGCTGCTTCTCGGAAAACGCATCGAGCCACGCCTTGCCATAGCCGACGAGGTCGCATCCACGTTGAAAAACCTGTACGGGCTCGGCGCTGAGACGGTCATCAAGATACGGGAGTCCAAAATCGCCGAAAGGCTCTCGAACAAGGAAATACGATACCAAAGCGCGGACGGCGACAGGGACATAAGCATAGACGAGGACGCCGCCCCGATCATCAACCTCGTCAACCAGATACTCTTCGACGCCCTCGGAATGAACGCCACAGACATACACATAGAGCCGTTCCTCAACACAGTCAATCTGAGATACCGCATCGACGGAATGCTCCAGGACATCCCGGTCCCGGAAGGCGTCCGCAGCTTCCACGAGGCGATAACGTCAAGGCTCAAGATCATGGCGGACCTCAACATCGCCGAGAGAAGACTGCCACACGACGGAAGGATCAGGGTCCGTGCCGGAGCCGACGAGTTCGACCTCCGCGTATCAATCATGCCGACTCGCTTCGGAGAGACCATATGCCTGAGGATACTCAACCGCAAGAACGTCTTCCTCGGAATGCAGGAGCTTGGCCTCGAGGCCTCGGATCTCAAGATATTCCAGAAGCT
>CAZGJP010000392.1:0-2652 GCA_964526605.1 uncultured Lentisphaera sp. | reverse complement strand
TTGAGCGTAACGCCCCCAAGCAGGTTCCAGACATGTATCCCGCCCGACATGCTTCCCGAAAGACATGCGTCGGACCCCTTGGCCACCGAGATGCAGCTCACCTCGCTCGAGTAGCCAGCGTAGCTTCTTATCGAATTGTCATTCGCCTTCGGATCATATTTGGAGAGATTCCACGCATATATCATCTTGTCCGAACCACCGGAGAAAAGCAACTTCATGTCTTCCCTGAAATCCATGCAGTTGATCTGCCTCTTGTGCCCTTTCAGGGACATGACCTTGCCTCCGTCGGCGACGTTCCACACGTGGAGCTTGGAGTCCTCCCCGCCGCAGACTATCCACGCGTCGGGCGTGGTCCTGCAAGCGGCCTTGGGCAGATGCATGTATATGGTGTCGTTGGTGACCATGTCCTTGAAGAAGCCTGCAATGCTGTGGTATATGCTCCCGAGCGCTTCCTTCGCCCTCCCCGCCGCCGTGTCGCCACCTTGCTCGCTATCCACGATGGAGGGGACGAAGACGAGAGCCCTGAGATTTTTCATCTTGAGGGCGTCCGAGTCGGAATTGGCCATGGCGACGAGCCTTCCGCCCGAAGCAGTATCCCATACGACGATAGTGTCCGCGGTGCATGCCGCCACCTTCGAACCATCCGTTGAAATCGCCACGGCGACGAGCTCTCCCTCCGGAGAGCCGTTGATTCTGCGGACTTCACGCATGTCGCGTCCGCCTGTTTTCCAAACGGCGATCTCTCCGTCCGCAAATAGGACGGCGACGCTTCCGTCTTTCGCTGTGGACAACGCCTTGGCCGGCTTTCCAATCTCCACCGAGGAGATGGCTTCTCCGCTGGCGACATCGCAAATGACCAGCCTCTTGTCGGACGATATGGCGGCGAGCGTTCCATCATCCATCAGTCTCATGTGCGTGGCCCCTGCGGATACGGCGGACAACTCCCCAGCCTCATCGCCTTTTCCCAAGTTCCATTTCCTTATCTTTCCATCGCTTCCGAGGCTCAGACCAGTCTTGGAGTCCTTCGTTAGCTCCACCGAGCTTATCGACTTGGCATCGTCCGTCCTCATCTCCTTCTCGTGCTGGCTTATGTGGAGCAGGAAGTAGCTCGACCCCATCCCCGCAGAGCCCGCTATGGCGGTGAAAAAAGTCGAGCAGTACATCCCAATATATATCGGGTGGGTGAAACACTCCTGGAAATACAGTTTGATCTTGTCCCACAAGGTCGTTTTCTCCCCGATGTCGGTGACAGGCGGATACTCTCCCTCCTTCACCCTCCAGCACATCAGGCTGAACCCGACGAAGTAGAGTAGCGCCGCCCCTATGAAGACCCATCTCATGTAGGACAGCTGATGCTGGACCACCACCGCGCCGAAGAAAAATCCGGCTACCGAGTTCACAACCCTGAAAAGACCCTGGAACCTGCCCATGAAATGCTGGGGAACCACATCGGCGAAGAGATACCACCACACCGTGTTGACAAATTCATTGAAGAAGGCAAAGCCCCCTATCAGGAACCCTATCAACGCTATCGTCGCAGTATGATGGGGAATCCCGAGCCTGCCAAGAATCTCCCACCTCGAAAGCAGATTGTAGATGTCGTCCGAAAACCCTAGCGAAACAAGAAAAAGACATAGAAAGGGCGCCGTCAGTATCATGAATGGAATCCTGCGCCCGTATTTGCTCCTGTAACGGTCGCTCTTGAAACTTATTATCGGACCGAGGAAGACACCAAGAAGCATCGGAATAGTGCTCGTCAGAACGCCCACCACGAACATGGAGGCATCCAGCTTCTCCATCATGTAGAGCCCTATTATCCCAAGACCCCCTACAGTCTCCATTATCTGGAAGCAGAAATCACCCCACAGAAGCCACGCGAAAAGCGTGAAAAGCCCCGCCTTGGTGTATACGAGAGTGCCAACACTGTATTTCCGCCTCTCCTCCGCCGTCATCTCCTCCAGCGACATGCAACGCCCCCTTTTACGGATTGAAAAACCAAACTATCATATGACTGTTGTGGAAAATAGCTTCATCCGTCCTTTTTGCAAGTCGTGAAGCGATGAATCCGGCTGAATTCTTCCGCGTCGGGCCGCCTCCCGGGCGCCATCATGCGTTGTCGAGCAGATCGATCAGCCTGTGGATGTCTGTCTGGCCATCATGGATTACCGGTAGACTTGGCCTTGGATTGGCCTCGGCGGGAGGAGAAGTGTCGAGGCAGTGCGGACGGAATCCATTGTGCGAGTCGCTACCCGGAGTGACAATCAGTCCGTTCTCCTCCGCGAGCCGTCTCCATTCCACGTGCATGTTTCCCATGTAGTGCGCCTCGATCCCCAGCAGTCCTATTTCCCTCTTCCATTCCTGGAGCAGCGGGTTCATCTCGGCTGGCGACAAGCCATATATCGAGGGATGCGCCAGTATCAGGAATGGCTCGACCTCCCTCATGATCTTGTAGCATTCCGTTACGGATGGAGTCGGCAGGGGCCTGGGCCCTCCAGAGTTCCACAATTGTCTCTCGAAATCCATGATGTCCACCGATGGAGAGCAGACGCAGCGGAGAAGAAACCTCAAGTCGGCGAAGGTCGTATGCCTGTAAATCGGCGGATATCACATCCCGGCATGCCGCTGCGCGACTCCCAAAAGCTCATCCATCGG
>CAZGJP010000391.1:0-2661 GCA_964526605.1 uncultured Lentisphaera sp. | reverse complement strand
TCATGATGGATGGTGTGCCCAGTCAAGAGCTGATGCAAGTGGAGGCGTGACGTGGATGATGCTAATGGTGCCCGAATATCTACCTCGAGGAAAGGTGTGGGAGAATTCTAGAGTTATTGAGTGTCCTTCGGGATATCCTATTACAGAATATTGGCAAAGCGGATACGGCCTCAATAAGCAGCTGTCTGGGATCAGTTGGTGGCCTTATCCTTCAGCAAGGCTCTTGAGCGTCAAGAGTCCCAGTCAAACAATGGTCCTTATGGACACCTATGGTGTCTGGTACAGGGTGCTGATGGAGACTGAAATGACGTCGGTATATTTACTGAACACTAATATTAAATCGAGAATTTGTAGGCATTCACGATCCGCAAACATATTGTTCTCAGATTTCCATTGTGAAGGTAAAACTTCAAACCAATTAATGGGTTATAATTCATCTAGCAACATTTTTTGGAATCCGAATAAATAAAATTCGGTCAGGAAATATTCGGGGCTTATGACTTATATAGCCCATGAGAGCCTCCCTGTCGATTAATAAAAACGATAAAGAACATTTAAGGAAAAGGAGAATGACAATGTTGAAGAAAGGTTTCTGCGGAATAATGCTACTGGGCTCTGTCGTTGTTATTGCAGGAGAAAATCTGTTGATGCAGGGCAACAATCCTAAGAACATCTGGCCCAAAGACGGGACAACAATCAGCGTAGAGGGAGATGGACTAGAAGTTACGGTTCCGCAAGGTGGTCAATGTAATGGTTCAATCTATATAATGCCGAAATGGAAAGTAATACGTATCAGTTATGAGATAAAAGCCATTGACATTGTGCCAGGCGATCAAAGCTGGCAATGCGGAAGAATATGTCTGGCTTTCTACGGATCGAACGGGGAAATGATTGGGCCATGGCCCAAGATGTTCGATTTCTCAGGGAGTACGGACTGGACTAAGATTGATCAACTTTACGACATTCCAGCAGGTGCCGTGCGTCTGGCCATAGATCCTGCTATGTACGGAAAGTCAGGTACTGTAAAATTTCGTAATCTAAAAGTACAAGCTTATGATTCGCTGGAAAAAGCTAAAGCTGTCGGCAAATAAAACAACGCTTACTTAAGGAGTCGCAATATGTTAAAGAAAATTATATTTATCCTGCCGATCTTAGTTGCAACTGGGGCATTTTCTGCCAACCAGCAACTTATAAATGATTCGCCTGCCCCATTCCCAGCTATGCCTTCTTGCAATGATTTATGGAACCTGGATGGAGCTTACCGGGTCTTAAATGCAACACGTGACGTAGTTACATTGAATAGCATCTGGCAATTTAAGCCGGCATCCTCGGCCGCCGAAACGCAGGTTCCTGCCCAAGGTGAAGAATGGTATTACTTTAAAGTTCCAGGCATATGGCCGACAATAGATGGCTGGGACAGAGCAGGCACCATGCAAATCATATTTCTTTCATCTGGCCAGAAAGCGCCTGTAGATTGTAGCAAACTCAACGATGCATGGTATCGCCGTACGGTGGACATTCCTAAAAACTGGCAAGGTAAAAGCATTGAATTTGAAGCCACATACATTCAGACCTGTGGACAACTTTTTGTCAATGGTCAAAAAGCAGGCGAACTCTACTATCCAGGTGGAATAGTTGACATTACGCGTTTTGCCCGCCCAGGCGAAAATAATGAAATTGCAATTCTTGTTTCAGCGAAAGTCAATGCAGAGATTGCTCAGGTATTCATGGCTCCAGGACGCATTATATCCTCTAAAGCAATCTTCAACTCACGCGGCTTGCCTGGCGACATATTTCTATCGGCTGTTCCGGCAGCACCAGCTCCACTGCTTGGAGATGTCCGGCTTGATTCCAGCGTAAGCAAAAAAACACTGACCGCAGATGTAGGATTCCGCCGCATCACCAACGGCGCCTACAAGCTCCAGGCTGAGATTTTTGACGGAAAAACCCTTGTTAAAAGCTTTAGATCCTCAGACTTTGAATGTGCCGCCGATTCCAGCAGAATCAGTTTCACAACTGTATGGACAGATCCCAAGCTCTGGGATATAGATGCGCCTCAAAATCTTTATCATGCCAGAATTTCTCTTCTTAAACAGGACGGCACGATCATCGATCAGCTTCCGGATGAAGAATTCGGTTTTCGCGAGTTCACAATAAAAAGCCGTGATTTTCTCTTAAACGGCAAAAAAATTCATCTTCGTTCGGCGTGTGCAATGAATACTAAACGTGGGGCGGCGGAAAATACGCCGGAATTTTACCGTGGCATGGCGGAACGTTTGCGGATGTTCAATATCAATCACCTCATCGGCACCAATTATAATTTTGCACCAGGAAGCATTACTTTCTATGAGATATTCCATCGCGAGCTTTCACGGCAGGGGATTCTCACCAGTCTGACATTGCCGCATGTCAGCAATTTCAAATGGAAACTAGATGATCCTACAATCGCAGAAGAATACCGTTTGCAGACAGCCCACATTATCCGCCGTTTGCAAAATGTGCCAGGGATCGTCCTCTATGCCGCCAATCACAACGCCACGGGTTATATGGGTGACCAGAATCCCATGCGTAACGACGGGAAAAAATCTCCCGACCACATTTTAAAAGAAAAACAACCGCATCAGCATACCATACGTAAACATGCGATGATTGCCGCTGAAA
>CAZGJP010000390.1:2241-2669 GCA_964526605.1 uncultured Lentisphaera sp. | reverse complement strand
TCGAATCCCTTCAAAATTTTCGTGATCCGTATTGTAGTGCGGAAGGTACTCGACAAGAAGGCCCTTGTCGATGACAACCGTTTTATTAGGAGCCAGCTGAGAAAGAAATACAGTTTCGGCAACCTTGTGGGCAACAGCGAAGCGATGGTTGAGGTCTATAAGACCATAGAAAAGATCAAGGACTCCAGGGCAACCATACTCATTCTGGGCGAAACGGGAACCGGGAAAGAGCTTGTCGCGCGCGCAATACACTTCAACAGCATCAGGTCCGAGAAGCCCTTCATACCTGTCAATTGTGCGGCACTGGCGGAAACGCTACTGGAAAGCGAGCTTTTTGGCTATGCAAAAGGGGCTTTCACGGGAGCCACGCGGGACAAGCAGGGTGTCTTTGAGGTGGCCCACGGCGGCACGGTATTCCTTGATGAGAT
>CAZGJP010000390.1:0-2231 GCA_964526605.1 uncultured Lentisphaera sp. | reverse complement strand
CGGGGAGATCCAGCCCGTGGGGTCGACAGCACGCAGGAAGGTGGATGTGCGCGTGGTTGCAGCGACGAACAAGGAGCTGGAGGACATGGTCAAGCAGGGTACGTTCCGGGCAGACCTATATTACCGCCTTAACGTTATCTCTCTTGAGCTTCCCCCGCTGAGAATGAGGAAAGAAGACATCGCTATGCTTGCGGGCCACTTCCTGAGAAAGTATGCGGGGGAAAACGAAAAGACCATAAATGACATATCAAGGGATGCCATGCGTTTACTTGAGAGGTACCAATGGCCCGGGAATGTGAGGGAACTCGAGAATGTTGTAGAGCGGGCGACACTGCTTGAAACATCGGGAGAGATCACCCCGGAAAGCCTGCCGGAAAACATATGCAATGCCCCGCAGGCATCACCCGTTAACCCCGATGAAGACCTGCAGACCCTGGAGGAGGTCGGCCGGGCTTACATACAGACGGTCCTTGATAAGACAGGCGGCAATAAGGCGCGTGCATCCGAAATACTCGGGATCAACCGCACCTCGCTCTGGCGCATGATACAGAGGCTCAAGATCGCGCAATAGAACGCAGGGTTGCAAAATGCAACTGTAAGTTGAATAATGCAACAATTATTATTTCAAACCCGGCCGCATCTGAGGGAAATTCTATCCGGTTCATAGTGGCACGCGCTTTGCTCTAATATATCTGAACTCCAAAAAGTACCCGAGCCAAAAATGTTTTTAAGCTCATGTCTTTATATTCAGGGAGACACAGGCGCCGGGGGTTCGAGAAAAACAAGAGGAGGATATATGAGAACACGTCTTCCGAACACTATTCATGATTGGGAGAAGATGTTGAAGCGGGTCTATGAGAAACAGGGCCCTTCTGACTTTGCAAAATACCAGTACAGCATATCGAACATACTCCGGCTGAAGAAAGACGGCGCATCCATAAGGGCGATACTCGGATACTGTAAGGACATTGCTAACCCCAGGGATGTGCTCATCGACACGATCTCCGGTATCATGTTGAACGAGGATATGGAAACAGCAGCCAGAATAGCCGCCGCAGCCACGCTCCGTGCTTTTATACCTAGAATGCAGAACTATCCCGGACTGAAAGCGGCATCGATCATCATGGCCATGCGGGAAGTCCTGGAGTCTACCGGGGAAAAAACTCTTCATGAGGCATTCAATGATACCATTGAGACTGTGAACCGCAGGATGCAGGAGTGCCCGAGGGCATATACCGTAAGAACCTGAAATTTCACCGGATCATGGAACTGAGAACAGTACAACACTCCCGGGACCGGGGCTGGGACCCGCTAAGATCAGCTTAGATTTCCCTTAACATTCCAATTACGCTGGAGCTTGACATGACAAACACCGCACCTGACACTACTATCGAAAGAGACCAGCATGCGTACCAGTCCTTCTTTGAAAACGCTGTTGAGGGTATGTTCCGTACGACCCCGGAGGGAAGGCTGGTAAAGGTCAACCCGGGTTATGCGAAAATGTTCGGATATTCCTCTCCGGAAAAAGTGATGAACGGCAACCTGAATGTCCGGACGCACGTGTATGCAAACCCGGATGACCGCAAAATATTCCAGAAGACAGTGGAGCGTTCAGGTTTTGTTCATACCTTCAAATTCCCCGCCCTGAAGAAAGACCGGTCTCTTTTCTGGGCATCAATCAACGCCCGCGCCGTGAGGGATGAAGCGGGCAGGATCCTTTGCTACGAGGGGACCATAGAGGATATTACCAAGGTAAAACTGGCGGAAGAGAGGCTGCGCAGAAGCGAGGAAGACTACCGCAATATCCACGACAACGCGATCACAGGGATGTTCCGGAGCACGCCTGGAGGGCAATATGTGCGGGTCAATCCCGCACTGGCAGCGATACACGGTTTTTCGTCGCCGGGAGAGATGGTCGCGGCCATAACAAACATCGGGGAGCAGATGTACGTTGATCCGGCCGACCGCAGGCGCTACATGGAGCTTCTCGATAAAGAGGACGTGATCCGCGGCTTTGAGGCGCAGCTCTACCGGAAGGACAGGAGCAAGGTATGGATCAGGATGAACGTACGCACTGTCCGGGAGGCCGACGGATCCATCGCCTGCTATGAAGGCATGGTGGAAGACGTGACCGAAAAGAAGCGCATCGAATCACAGCTGAACCAGGCACAGAAGATGGAGTCTATCGGGACTCTGGCTGGAGGCATAGCGCACGATTTCAACAACCTGCT
>CAZGJP010000389.1:0-2677 GCA_964526605.1 uncultured Lentisphaera sp. | reverse complement strand
AAGGGCAGGGCCTGCGCCGCGGTCATAAGGATAAGGGACGATTCGGCGGAGAAGATATGCCACCTCGAGCCCCATCTCCTCGACACGCCGGCGATGGCGATCGAACAAAGCATAGACTCGATCAGATACATGACGTTAGAGGCTTGGAGCATGGCATGCGACGCGATGAGCAAGGCCCTCACGTATGGGAGGATAGACCCCGCGATGGCTGATGAGATGGAATCACGGGAAATGAAGATGGACGAGATGCAGGCCAATGTGACGAACTACCTTGTCGAACTGACATCGCGACGCCTGACCGAGCCGCAGGCGGAGATCGTTCCGCTCCTCATACACTGCACGAACGATGCGGAGAGAATCGCAGACCACGCCGGAAACATGCTGGCCCTCGTGAAGAGGCTGGAGAAAACCGAATCCAGGATACCAGATGGAATCCAGCAGGAGATAGACTACCTCTGGCTGATCGTGCTGAACCAGGCCAAGCATGTCGCCGAATGCCTTAGGAACACCGACAAGGAGAACTACATCATGGCCCTCAAAGAGGAGGCTAGGATAAACGAGATAGTCAAGGACATCGAGAAGAAGAATGTGAAGCAGATGAGGAAGGGCAAGACCGATGCCGTCCTTGGAACCATAATACTCGAACTCCTCACCGTGATCGAAAAGATAGGCGACCACCTGACAAACATCGCCGAAAGAGCCCCTGACATACAGAAGGAACATGTCCGGCTCGCATGAAATCCATCCCGCTTCTCGACCGCTCTGCTGTTTCCGAAGACCCCGATCTCATCGAGAGCGTCGGGGAGGCAGATCTTTTCGAGGCAAGCCCCGAAAAATCAGCCTGTCCCGAGGTCGAAAGGCGCTCGGAATAGATATTGCATTAATCGTATGAGAAATGCAATATCCATGTGAATTTTCACGGATGCGGACTATCTTACTCAAAACAGCCGGTCTATGTGCCATGATTGACTTCGATGTTCCATCATTCTTCAGCATACGGACGCCAGGATACAGCTTCGACGGTGGCGCCAGGATGCCGGCGCTGAGGCTATTTCCACCTTTCATAAAGTCCGAGCTTCACGCCCTCGTGGGCGAATGCAGGCTGAGCGGCAAGTTCGCCGACAGCTTCAACAGATTCGTCATGATAACCTTCGCCGCCATGCTCTGCGCAGGCTTCGGGGCGACGATGTCGCTCTTCTCCCATCTCTATTTCCACTACAGGGGATTCTTCTACCCGACCTTCCTAATGCTGGCGGTCTGCTTCATCAGCAACTTCATGGCCTGGTATAATTTCAAGCGTATGGCCGAATCATACATCGCATTCTTCTCCTCCAACCGGGATTGCGGCATCAGCTTCCAGCATTTCGAGATTTCCGACAACGGGATATTCAGGAGGGAGATAGGCGCGAAGAAGACGGACCTGATATGATTTTTTATGGAATCGCGCTGGAAAATCCTCCGGACGGGTATAGTTTAATACGAAAACAATTTCAACCATAAATGAACAGGGAGATGCCACCATGGCCGAAGTGACACTCAAGAACGTATGCAAGATCTATCCCGGGAACGTAAAGGCGGTTGACGATGTCAACCTGCAGATCAAGGACAGGGAGTTCGTCGTGCTCGTCGGCCCCTCCGGATGCGGCAAGTCCACGACCCTGCGCATGGTCGCCGGCCTCGAGGAGATATCGAGCGGAACCATATCCATCGGCGAGAGGATCGTCAACGACGTGCCCCCGAAGGACCGCGACATAGCCATGGTCTTCCAGAACTACGCCCTCTATCCGCATATGACCGTCTACGAGAACATGGCTTTCGGGCTCAAGCTGAGGAAGTTCAAAAAAGCCGACATCGACAAGCGCGTCCAGGAGGCGGCGGACATCCTTGGCATCAAGGACTACCTGCACAGGAGGCCCAAGGCTCTCTCCGGCGGACAGCGCCAGCGCGTAGCCGTCGGGCGGGCCATCGTCCGCAAGCCCGAGGCGTTCCTCTTCGATGAGCCTCTCAGCAACCTCGACGCCAAGATGAGAGTCCAGATGCGCACCGAAATCAGCAAATTGCACACCCGCCTCGAGACCACCATGGTCTACGTGACCCACGACCAGGTCGAGGCCATGACCATGGCGGACAGGATAGTCGTCATGAAGGACGGGCTTGTCCAGCAGATAGACACCCCCCTCAACATCTATGACAGCCCCGCCAATCTCTTCGTCGCCGGCTTCATCGGCACGCCCCCCATGAACTTCTTCAGAGGGCGCATGACGAAGGAAGGGGACAAGCTGGTCTTCAAGGAGGAATTCTTCAAACTTGAAATGCCGCCCGAATGGAAAGGCAGTCTTTCGCCTTTCATAGACAAGGACATGGTCTTCGGCGCCAGACCCGAGGACATCGGCTCGCCAGAGGCGGAAAGCCGCACGGGAATGCCGAAGATAAAGGCAACTGTCGAAGTCATTGAACCGATGGGCGCTGAGACCTATCTCTATCTCAACACCGGGGCGCAGTCCTTCATCTCCAGGGTGGACGCTCACAGGAAGGTTTCCGTGGGCGACAAGGTGGACCTCTCCGTGCTTATGCCGAAGACCCATGTGTTCGATGCGGGCAGTGAAAAACTGATAGTCTGAGCTGATTTCAGAACTCCGCATCTGGGGTAAATCCGTCGGAGTTCACAACTTTAGTT
>CAZGJP010000388.1:0-2680 GCA_964526605.1 uncultured Lentisphaera sp. | reverse complement strand
CAAGCTAGTTGGAGGAGGCCTGATCGCGTTGCTTGGTTTCGTGACGATCATACGTGGGGTGATTTGCTGCTTTTCAGATTGGTCGGAGGCAAACACCTTATTTCTTGGTGGAATCATGTTTGCTCTAGGTGGCGGCGGCTTTGTAGCTTGGGGGCTTTGGGAACAGCGTGGTGTCATACGCAGTGGCTCCAAGTCCTTTCCCAAGAGCCTCCAGAATGCTATTGTCGCCAACGCCAGGAAGTCATCTCCAACTTCCGATGCGTATGGCGTATGGTACGATACATACATAACAGATGCACAGTATGTGGCCAACAAAGGGCTGGACACATAAAAAGGACTCCTATACTAATACTACGATCCCCGGGGATCGCCTAATTCGCCTAAATCAATCGCCTAAATCGCCCAACTTCTCAAGGAGCCAAGGTTTGGATATGCCTTGCCGAGCCGCCACAAAGTGGCTTGCGCTGTGTGCCTTGGCATAGTCGTAGGCGAAGACGGGGCCCCGCACAAACATATCTTTGCGCCGAGACGGCGCAAAGTACTTGAGACCAGCTCGTCCCCTGCTTCAGCGGTATCCGGCCTTTCTAGAGCGTTCTGAGCATTTCCGTGAAATCCTCGATGTTGGAGGATGCGAGATAGGGGTTCAGGCGTTTCTCCTCTCCGAGGCTTCGCGAAGGGACGCTTCCGTAGTCGTGTCCGGAGAAGACGATGTTCGAGTCGGGAAGGAGTTTTATCCGGGAGAGCGTCTTGAACATGGTTTTTGGCTTGCAGTATCCGATGCAATCTATGAAGAGGGTGTCTCCGGTGAATATCGCGGAGTCGTCGGAGAGCCTGTAGACGATTCCGTCCTCGGTGTGTCCTGGGGCGTGGATGGCCTCGATGAAGCCATGGCCGAGGGAGAGCTTCTCCCCGTCCTCGAGGGAAATGTCGTGGGGGACTGGTGATTTCGGGTGCGCCGCGATTTTCGCGGGAAAGAAGTTGCGAATCTCGCCTAGGCCGGAGACATGGTCGAAGTGGCCGTGTGTCAGGAGGATGGCTTTTGCTTTGATGCCGGGGATTCCCGCGATTTCCGTTTTTATGCAGGAGACTTCTCCGCAGGGATCTATCACCACGGCCTCGCCCGAGCTTCTTTCCGCCACGAGATATGAGAAGTTGCTGTCGAATCCGCCGACGCGGATTTGCTTGACGATGAAATCAGACATAGCTCAGTATGAATTTCTCCTCGCCGAATTCGACGATGTCGCCCGGGTGGACGGTTCTCTTGCTTATGCGTTCGCCGTTGACATAGGTGCCGTTGGTGCTGTAGCAGTCGAGTAGCATTATGTTCGTGTCGTAGGAGATTATCTGGGCGTGTTTCTTGGAGACTGTCTTGCTGTTGACCACCACGTGGGCCTGGCTTGCATCTCTTCCGACGAATCCGGACTTGCCCGGTGCCGGGACGTAGAGCATGCTTTTGCGGGTTCCGTCGGAATTTCTCATTGCCGGTATGAAGACCAGTTTTTCGGCGTTTATCCTCTCGATGCCGGTGCTCATCTTGACTTCGGCGCTGTCGAAGCTGTCCGGGAGATTGAATGTCAGATGGTTGTTGCCTATGGACAGGGTGGAGCCTCTGAGGATGACTCTTGGTTCCGTGGCGGGAGCCGAGTTGACCAGGATTGCTGTCTTCGGATCGAGAGGGGCGACGTGGAACTCCCTGTTCTTCTCGTATATGGCTGCCGTGAAATCAGAATCCGCGGCGGTGGCGAGGTCGCAGCACTGGTGTTTTCCCAGGAGGCAGACCGAATCTCTCGGGTAGCAGTGCTCGGCGCCGTCCTTCATGAGCGAGAATTCATCTCCCTTCGGGTGTCCTTCGTGAAGGGCCTTGCGGACTCGCCCCTCGTTGTTCAGGTATATCATTATGAAGAGCATTCCGTTGTCGCACGCGACAAGGGTCTTCTCCCCCTTGCCTACCATGAAGTGGTTCGCATTGCGGCCATTGAAGGCGAACTTGGCTCCCGCTCTTCCGCTGTTGAGGACGATCCACTTGTCGTCGCATTTCTGCATGACCAAGGAGCCTTTGAAGGCGGGCAGTGTGTTCGGGGGCAGGTCCGACTCCTGTGCGTTCTCCGAAATTATTATCCTTTCCTTTGCCTGGTCGAAGACCTTCTCCTTCCATCCGGCTTGTCCGGGGATCATGAGCATGATTCGCCCCGAGGCGGTTTCGGTCTTCACGCCCTGCTTCTTGAAATTTACGTTTGTCGAGTCGCCTTCGGGATTGATAGCGTCCATGGCGGTTCCCATGTTTGAGTAAATATAGTTCATGTTCGCTCCTTTTCCTCTTTTTCCTTGGGAAATCGAAAAAGCAAGGAACGTGCCAAAAGTCGTTCAGGAGCGTATTTTTCTGGATGAAATTAATTTTCTTGCCGTTGTCTTCTGGACTTTTCCATCGGGCCAGAGTAGCACGATCGGAGCCTTCTTCGGGATGGACAAGGAAATCCGCATTGTGTTGCCGTTACGCTGGACTTCCACGGAGGCGATGCCGAATGGCGTAGGGGCCTTTCCGGAGATTTTGGGGAAGGGAGTCTTCCCTGGGGCCAGGAGTATGGTCTTGAATCCGGGCGATCCGGGTTTAACCCCAAAAAACAAAATGAAAAAACAGAAAGGGGGGAGGAACACCAAAAAAGGCAAGACAAAGGGGGGT
>CAZGJP010000387.1:538-2681 GCA_964526605.1 uncultured Lentisphaera sp. | reverse complement strand
TGCCATCGCACAGCAAGCACCCGCCTTTCGAATCGCTGCGTCGAAGACTGGCAGATGCTCCGTCTCTATCTCCCGTCTGCCCGCCCGTGCATTGTTGCAGTTCAATCCTCCTTCAGATATTCCGTGTACTGCGAAATGCTTTGGTTCGGCTACGACCTTGTCCGGGCGGCTAAGATTATCGCCCTGTTCGCCTTTGACGATTGCAAAAGCCATTTGGGAGGCGAGATGGGTGTCTTCTCCGAAAGTCTCCTCTACACGTCCCCATCTTGGGTCGCGAGCCAAGTCAAGCACAGGGGAGAGGATTTCGGATATTCCGAGGGATCGGGTCTCTGCAGCTATCGCCGCACCTATTGCCTCGACAGTCGTCGTGTCAAATGTTGCGGCCATGGCTATGGGCATGGGGAAGACAGTCGCTCCCGGTCTGCAAAGGCCATGCAAAGCCTCACCAGTGAATATGATAGGTATTCCGAGGCGGGTGTGGGTGATTGCATAATGTTGGAGCTGGTTCGTAACGGGTGGAAGAGAATAGATGTCGTGGACGAATCCGATCCCGCAGTGTCCGATGGCATCCTGGACGCGTTCCCAAACTATATTGGCATCATCCGCCACGGAGCAGAAGTGTGCCGGGTGTGTCTTGTTGCATAGCGACACCCCACGAATCATGTCTGTCTGGACTATTTTTTCTTCCAACGCCATCAGCGAGAGAAGATTCTCGATCCTCTCATCCATCTGGCGATCCTTCTTTCTGTATATTTCGGTGCTCACCACCTGTCCCTCTGCATGATTGGTTCCGCATATATTAATGCTGTATTCGTCATTGCTGCATCAATCCGTGTTTGGCGAGGAATTCCAAGATCATCTTCTCAGTCTTGTCCTTCGCCTTCGACCCGGCATCCCCATGCCCTCCTGTCCAATACATGTGTCCCATGCCTTCGAAGGGCACGAGCTCGCAAACTCCTCCATTTTTGACTATCCGATCTCTGAAGTCTAGCGAGTTGGCATATGGCACGGCCTTATCTTCGGTGCCATGGAAGACGACGGATGGAGGCATTTTTTTCGACATCTGATGGTTCACGGAACAAGCTTCCGCACATTCCGGAGACTTGCCGAAACGTTTCGTCCCCCCAAATCCCGAGTCGGTGCTGTCGGTAACCGGACATAAAAGAACTAATGCTGCGGGGCTAGGATTTGGTGCGCCTGGATCGTCCTTCCCCGGTCCCTTTTCAGATATGGCGGTCCATGCGGCGACATGCCCACCTGCGGATTCGCCTCCACAGATTATTTTAGCCGGATCTATTCCAAGCTGGGTTGCATGCTCCTGAATCCATTTAACAGCCTTCCTTCCGTCTGAAACGCAATCCTCTGGGGAAGCTCCGTGCCTGGACTTTGTTCTATAGTCCGGCAATATTCCAACGATGCCATGCTCAGCAGCCCACCGTCCCCACCTCGAGGGCAGTTTGGGGTTGCCAGTGTTCCAGCCTCCCCCGAAGAAGTAGACCAAGCATGGGAGTTTTTCGGACGCTTCCCAATTTTTGGGCTTCACGACATGCAGTCTCATCTCATGGTCGCCGGCCTTGGCATAGATGAATGTCTCGAATCCCTCGATTTCGATAGGCGTCGTCTCCTTTTTCGACTGGGCTCCAACATTTGCCAACACACAGCATGCCGCGACGACAAGAAATATTGACTTCATTTTTTATCCTTGATATTGTTATTCGATAGATTCAATGAAGGACAAGAGTTTTGCGGGCCAGTCCTTCACCTCGGCGGCCTGATGCACTCTCAGTCCGAATCCATGTCCGCCCTTCTCAGGCGAGTGGAACTCATATTTGACATTTTTTTGCTTGCACGCTTCGGCGTAGGCGATACTGTCCTTGATATTCTGGTCGTTCTTGGCACAATATATGAACGCCGGTGCCTTGACGGGGGCGAATTCCTCCAGTATTTTCCCGTCCTTCTCGATCTGCCCGGCATAGAAGAGGGCGATGAAGTCCAGTGGCGATTCAGATGAGGTGACCTTCGCAATCCTCGCGGCCAGATGTCCTCCTGCGGAGAATCCGATCACGCCTATCGTCTCAGTTGAAAGACCAAGCTCGTCACCGCGTTCCCGAATTAATGAAAGAGCGGTCCTTGCGTTATCCAA
>CAZGJP010000387.1:0-528 GCA_964526605.1 uncultured Lentisphaera sp. | reverse complement strand
TCTTGCCAGCTCCCTGTCCTCGTCATCTGCGCGCAGATGATATATAAGGACAGCCGCATCGAAGCCAAACTCATTTAGCTTCAATGCCACATTGTAGCCTTCATGCGTGACGGCAAGGCTGCGATATCCGCCTCCGGGGCAGACCATGACCGTCCCTCGGGAAGGTTTCTTTGCGGCCGGGAAAAGTTCGATCATCGGGACTGGGACATTCCCAATGAGGTAGATAAAGTCATTTACGTCTGCGAGCCGGGCCATTGGTGCCGGGGCTCCTTCTTTTCCGTCAGCCAAGGATATCCTGCGCAGCTCTCCGCCAAGCACATTTGATTGTGAAGATATCAAGGTTGATGCGATAAGAGACATCATTGCGGCCTTTGATCCAATTTTCATTTCGGGCTACCCAAAAGAGGTTTTGGGGCTCCGACTGTAAGGCATGGCCTGACTCCAGGCCCCTTGCCGTTGATGGCGAGATCCTTGTCCATCTTCTCTATAAGTGCCATCATTTTCTCTACGATCTCCGGTTGTAAAGCC
>CAZGJP010000386.1:0-2688 GCA_964526605.1 uncultured Lentisphaera sp. | reverse complement strand
CCGACATCGCCAGCCCCTTCGATGTCGTCCTCAGCCTCTTCGCCCTGCAGTTCTCCTTCCTTCTGGCGGTCCTGGTTCCAGCCCTGCTGATATTCAGACCGGGACAGCTTCCCATCGTCTTCAGGCTGCGCAAACTCAAAAGGACGGCATGCGCCAGAATAGCCACCATGGCGCTCATAGCCTTCCCCTTCATACTGCTCTCCGCCATACTCTCGAACGAACTCGCAGACAAGCTTGGAATATCATTCGACGACAAGATGGGCGAGTTCCTGAGGACCCAGGAGGGGCCGGGCATCGGCATTCTCGTCTTCGCAGGCATATTCGCAGCCCCGATAGTCGAGGAAATCGCTTTCAGACTCTCCCTCTTCAACTTCTTCAGAAGATTCTTCAGAGGCTCCCGCAACGTCCTCCCCATCATCTTCACCGCGCTGGTCTTCTCCGTCCTGCATGTAGACCCCGTCCTCATGCCCGGACTCTTCCTGCTCGGCGTTCTCCTCCAGCACAGCTTGCAGAAATACAAGTCCCTCCTCGCCCCAGTCCTATTCCACGCGGTCCACAACATACTCTCCTTCGCCGCATTCTTCATATTCTCCTGAACCGGATACAATGCGCGGAAGGATTTCCGCCGATAAAATCTAGACCCCTCCCATCTCCCTGCGCCGCTTGAGTTCGTTCTTTATCTCCGCGAGACGCTCCCTCGTGAGAGGATAGCGGTAGAGTAGCAACAGACAGAGCAGGGTCAGAAATCCGGGAACAAACGAATAGAACAAGCGCATGTTGAAGATTGTCGAGGCCTTCTGCTCGAAACCAAGATCAGCGTCGAAGCCGGAGATGACGAGAATCGCCCCTGCTGCTGCAGGGGTTATCGTCCCGACCATTTTCAGCAGGAATGCGTTAACGGCGCCAAACATCCCCTCCCGCCTCTCTCCGGTGTATAGCTCGTCCACATCGGTCACATCAGCCATCATTGTCGAAAGCACAGTGTATGTGCTGGCGATTCCGACCGAGAAGAAGAACGGAAGAACTAGCTGAAGATAGGGGTATTCCGGGTTCATGCACCACCACTTGAGTATGCAACCAAGAGACATCATGACCATCGCAAAGGCCATGATCCTGTGCTTCTGATATTTCCTGCAACCCCATTGAATGGCTGGCAGGGTGATGAGTCCGAGCCCCCATGCGACCATGCTCACCCATGCGCCCAGCTTCGCCCCGCCAACGGCGCTCTTCATCACCCAGTAGACGTTCAGGAAGAAGCCTATCTGGGTGAATAGCCCTATCGAGAGCCCGACGCTCGCATAGAGCAGGAATATCTTGATGAAATGCCTGTTGTGCAGAGTCATCCAGATTGACTTCCACAATCCCATCTTCAGCTTGTTCTTCCGTACGGAGACATGGCCGCGCTCCCTCGTGAACATGACCATGATGACCGTGCTAGGTATCCCGACCGAGGCGGTGATGACCGCCACCCAGAAAAGCCCCTGTAGAGAATTCACGAACAACGCCGAGAAGCAGAAGACCGGCACCCACGGCGTGAGCAGTCCGGCTATCTTGTCCATTATCGAACGCCATGTCACGACCTTCGTTCTGCCGTCGTAGCTTGAACAGAGCTCTATACCGAGCGCATAGTATGGCACGGAATTCATCGTCGTGAAGGTTGTGAACAGCAGCATCACCATGAGAACATATATTATCACATGGCGCTGATGAGCGTTGTCCGGATCGTTGAAGGCCTTGAGGCCGGCGGCGAGATTCGCGAAGACCGACTTGCTCTGCTTCTTCTGTTCCATCATTCCAAGAAGCGATTTCGATCTCTCCTTGAGGAAATCCCACTTGGAAATTGCCGAAGCGTCTCCGAGGCCGGCGGCAAGCTCCCCTGCCACGGTGGAGATCTCTATGGGGGCATTCCATTTCGACAATTCCCCCAGCAAGGCATTCGCATTTTCAACAGCTTGCTTCAAGGCCTCCGCCCTCTCCTGCTCGCCACTGTGGGATTTCGACAGAGTCTGGTATATCTTCTCGGCAGTCTTCCTCGACCCAGCCTTGGCGTTCTTGACAGCCATGGCGGCCATGAGGTCGGAAAGCACCCTCCCCTTGAGCTGCTCCACGGATGTGGCAACGGAATCAGCCATCTCCGAAACGGCGTTCTTCACCTTTATCTTGGCCTCTATCATCTCCTCCGGCTTCGAGAGGAGTTGCACAAGGGGCTTGTTTTCCGCGGCAAGGAGATCGGACTTCAAAACTTTCTCAAATTCTTCCATGAAGACAGCCTCCTCATCGGAACTGATCTTCCTTACACTGGCATATCGGACCGTGGCGGCTCTCGCTATGTCCTTCGCGACGGCGGCGGCCTGATGCTCCAATTTCCTCTCGTTAAGAATGTCCAAGAGGGAGGAAAACGCGCTGCGCAGTTCATCGCCAACCGGCTTGTCAGCCATCGCCGCCTCCGACGAACTCCGCGCCTTCTCCTTGGACAGCATTTCGACCAAGGATGAAAGCGCGTTGATGGTCTTCTCGTCTCCCTGCTCCTTCTTCAGCTTCTCCAGATCCGATATCACGGCGCCCAGCTTCTTCATGTCACGCAAATCCACATCCAGAGCCTTCGAGTGCCTGTTCACGATTTCCAACGTGTTGTCGTCCTGCTTCTGAACCTCAAGCTCCCTGTTCGTCTTGAGTTCGGAGACAGGG
>CAZGJP010000385.1:0-2703 GCA_964526605.1 uncultured Lentisphaera sp. | reverse complement strand
GAACTAACAGCTAAATTCGCGAAAATATGCCTCGACTACGGAATCCCAATGATCTGCTACTGGACATTCTACTGCAACGAAGGAAACCCGGAAAAGGGCACATTCGCCGGATTCTGGATGATCAACAACAAGAACGAAAAACAGCCTGTCTATTTCCTGCACGAAGCATATTCGAAAAAGGCGAAGGAATATACTGATGCCTTCCAGAGCAAGAACAAGAGACTACCGACGCAGCAGGAATTCAACGCCGAAGCCGTAAAATGGCTGGAATAGATTATCTGTCGAGAGCAAAACAAGATGGAAATCAGAAAATTTATCATGCATTCAATTCTATCTGTATTAACAGCCGGCTCAGCACTCGGTGGGACTGAGATGCCATCCCAATCATATCCTAGGCGTATTGAACTATTTGACTTTGACTGGAAGTTCTTCAAAGGGGAGGCCGTCGGAGCTGAGCAGGCCGGATTCGATGATTCTTCCTGGCTTAAGATTGATCTTCCGCACGACTGGAGCATAGAGGGACCTTTTGATGAGAAGAATCCCGGAAAGTCTGCTTTTGGATATTTGCCCGGAGGTGTCGGCTGGTATAGTAAGCTATTCCAAGTTCCCGCAGACTGCAATGGAAAAATGTTCTTCCTCCAGTTCGACGGCATCTACGAGAACAGCAAGGTATGGATAAACGGTAAACTGCTCGGACAACATGGATACGGTTTCAGCAGTTTTGAATATGATCTTACTCCTCATATTAAATTCGGCGGAAGCAATGCTCTCGCCGTCAGGGCTGAAAACCTCAAGCAACCCAACTGCCGCTGGTATTCAGGTTCGGGAATATACCGCCATGTCTGGCTGAAAATCACCGATCCTCTTCATGTTGCTCGCTGGGGAACATACATAACCACACCAGAAATTGAAGAAGGAAAAGCAATAGTCAGGATTCGCACCCGGATCAGCAACGATGGTGATAAATCTCGTAATTTCTCCCTTGAGACAGAAATCCTGGACAGCAGTGGTAGAGGATCGGCTAAGTTGTCAAAAAGTGAAACCATTGCCGCAGGAGAGACAAAAGAATTTAATTCTGATCTTGTTGTTGAAAAGCCGAGGATATGGTCACCTGAATCTCCCGCGATGTATGCTGCTTTGACCAGGATAATTGCCGACGGCAAGGCTGTTGATGAATACCGTACTCCTTTCGGCATCCGGTCGATCCGATTTGAAAAGGACCGCGGATTCGTGCTTAACGGGAAAAGAGTGAAAATGAAAGGTGTATGCGTCCATGCAGATGGCGGATCTGTCGGCGCAGCCGTTCCTGCAGGAATATGGGAACGTCGTCTGAAGACGCTGAAGGAAATAGGCTGCAATGCGATACGCTGCAGCCATAATCCGCCTGCCCCGGAATTCCTTGACCTCTGCGACCGTCTGGGATTCCTTGTGATTGACGAGGCGTTCGACAAATGGCAATACGAGAACGCGCGCTATTTTGCGAAGGACTGGAAGGAGGACCTTGTTTCAATGCTTGACCGTGACCACAACCATCCCAGCATCGTGTTATGGAGTGTCGGGAATGAAAATGCAGGAGTCTGGACGGAAAAACATTTCGAGACTTACAGGAAACTTGCAGATCTTGTACATAAGATGGAACCGACTCGCCCTGTTACAGCCGCCCTACGTCCTTTTGAAGCACCGAAGGACAATCCAACAAAGGAAGGACTGATTGCACAGCTTCTTCCGATGGTTAAAGCTCTTGATGTGCCATGCCTGAACTATCAGGAACACCTATTCGAGGAACTGCAGAAGGCGGCTCCAGAGCTTGTATTCATCGCCTCGGAAACACATCTTTATTACCGGGGTGATGGGATCAAATATAAATCCGACAATGACAACAATCCGTGGTTCGATGTTGAAAAGAATAATTATGTGGCGGGGCAGTTCCTCTGGACCGGCATTGACTATCTTGGAGAGAGCGAAGGCTGGCCGACAAAAGGCAAGGCTAACTCCATAATGGAAACCACTGGCTTCCGGAAGGACTGCTCGTACTGGTTCCAGAGCGTGTGGTCCGACAAACCGATGGTGCACATTGCGGTATTCGATGAAAGCTCTGACGATTACCCACAGAAGAAATACTGGCAATGGCCCAAGATACGTTCGCACTGGACTTTCCCCGGGAGGGAGAATCAATTGTTCAAGCTGGCCACCTATTCGAATTGTGAATCCGTCGAGCTTTTCATTAATGGAAAATCCCAAGGAACAAAAAAGCCTTTGGATTTCAAAAATAGAACTGCTACTTGGGATGTGAAATACGAAGCAGGCGAAATAAAGGCTGTCGGCCTTAACGGAGGAAAGAAATCTGCCGTCTGGGAACTCAAGACCGCCGGGCCAATTGCAAAGATCAGAATCATTCCTGATAAGATGCAGCTGACGGCGGACGGGCAGGATGTCGTGCATCTCGAAGTAAGGGTCGAAGACAGCAGTGGAGTGCTTGTACCTGATGCCTCCATCCCTCTTACATTCAAGGTTGAAGGGGCTGGAAAGCTGATCGGCCTTGACAATGGAGACCTGCGCAGCAGTGAATCATTCAGGGCAAACAACAGGGCTACATGGAGAGGAAGATGCATCGCAACAATACAAGCTGATCGCACAGGCGGAAATATAAACGTCTACGCATATTCTCCTAGCATGCTAAGCGAGCCGCTAACCCTTTCAAAA
>CAZGJP010000384.1:1012-2704 GCA_964526605.1 uncultured Lentisphaera sp. | reverse complement strand
TTTGCGTGTTCGTTGGTTCTTCCGTTCGCGGCTATTTGGCCAGCTGCGACAAGCAATGCATCGTGTGCCGAAGTGAAATGCCCGCCTTCAAATAGAACGGCATTCGCAAAAAGCGTTCTCATAGCATCCTGATTTCCGGCAATCATTTTTACTCATAGAATAGGATTCTGCTGTTTTGGACGAATATGTCAACTTTGCCGGGTATGGGGATCCGCCGGCTCCGCCTTGAAGGATTTCTTTGAGAGGGACAGGGAAATGGCGATCATGGCGGCGGCGAAGATGCACAGGGATGACTTCACTGCGTTACCGTGTTTTGCCATATTCCGTAGGCTACCTATCCATGTACGATTCTTGAAACCTTGATTTTTCCAGACACCGTCCTGATGAACGGCCTGCCATTCTTGACGCCGGTCAAACCATAACCGGTCGAGGTGCAGATGAACGACTTGAAATCGCCTTTCATCGCCGGTCTCATGTAGAGCGTCTTCTCCGTTGCGTCATATCTGGCGCCAGAGCAACTTTGGATCAGAGAATAAGAGGCCAGGGCTCTGACATACCAATGGCCGCACTCATATTCGTTGAATGGATTTCTCTTCGCCCCATCATATCTATCCCGTATGCCTTTGACAATTCTAAGGCCTTGGGAGATTTTTCCACAAGAAATCAAATGCGAGGCAACTTGATATTCCACCCCTGTCCATACTTCGTCGCAATACGGGAAAGGAAGAGACGGCTTTCCCCCTCTAGGCCATGTACACAGCAGAAGACCTGTTTCATCTCCGGCGGCATAAGTCGGCCTCTGAGGATTTGCGTGCGAGACAAGAGTCTCCTTGAAGTTATATTTGTATACCGAGAGCAGGTGCGTTGCAACCTTTTTGGGGTCCATGATGGATCCAGCTCCGCAGACCATAGCCAGCCACTCGCCGATAACGCCATCCGATAGACATCCTGGGCCATATTGATATTTCGGGCCTTCCTTTTCAAGCAACTCGAGGGCTTCGCTGGAGTAAGCATTTTCCACAAGAGAATTGAACTTTGAAGGATGGGGAGCTCTTAGATCCCCCCATCTGACCTCCTGTTCGAAATATTCCCCGTTGAAGAGCTTCCCCTCGAGGTGTTTTCTTCCTTTTTCCAAGAGGGACGAGTATTCTGACGAGTCTTCATCCAAGGCGGTGCAAATTCCAATCGCAGCCTTAAGCGCTCCAAGATAGATGGAAGAGCACATCCCATCCGTCCCCCAGAACTCAATATCATAGGTGTTGTGGTGGGGTTCCACAAGCACTCCGGTCTTATCAGGATCCCATGTCCGAATACAGTAGTCGAGACTCCTTCTGGCCTTGGTCCATATGGAGGCAAGCCATTTCGTGTCACCACTTATTTTCCAATCCCTGTAGAGTTTGAGTATTCCTCCGAGCTGCCCGTCTGCGGCGGCCAAGACCGGTTCATTGTCAGTTTTCCTTATTGGCAGCCAAGCCCTGAAATTCTGGTGCCCACTTTTGCCCTGACATTCGTTGAATTCCGTTTCTCTGATCGTTCTCTCGAGTCCGGGAAAGAGATGCGCCAGCGCTTGGGCGTAGTTCCAGACATGCGTGCAGGATCCAGGGCAGCATCCGCAGTTGTCGCAGCATACCTCCCATGCCCACAGGCGCCCGTCCCTCTGACGCAAGATGCTTGGCGACTTTAGGATGCTCA
>CAZGJP010000384.1:0-1002 GCA_964526605.1 uncultured Lentisphaera sp. | reverse complement strand
AGGTTTGCGGCGACGGCTTCAAGTATTTCCCGAGGCAGGTCGCTATCGAAGAAGCAATCACTGAATTTCCTTGATTCAGCCTTGAGACCGGGATAGTCCCGCATCCAGTAGTCCGAGACTGACTCGACATCTTTGAACTTGGCTGTATACCATGGCCGATGGAATTGTTTTCTAAAGTCGACTTCCTCTCCGGGGAGATACCTTCCCCATCGGTCCTTGCGTGGAGCTGGCACCCTGATGTTCGAATAAGGCGTATACCACGAGAAGAAAATGGTCAGCGAAACCGTCCGCCCTCTTCCGATCCGAAGCGGAACGAAAATGCTCGCACCCGGACTTGCTTCTCCGGAAGCAGGCGCTGACGACGCAGAATGTCCACCCGATGATATTTTTTCCCAAAGCATGGTCAGACAATCAAACCATCCTCCGCGAAACCAAGCAAGATCCACCTCGGCGGCCCGGGCGTTTGTCCTCACGCAAAAACTCGACTGTTTCCAGCAGGCATCATCCTCTCCATCCTGACGCAGTATGAATCCATTTTCAAGGCCGTCAACTCTCGCCTTTCCATACCTTTCCGACAAGAAATTTCTTGCATTGAACGAATACACGGCGGAGATATCCGTGGGGGACTTGTTAACAAAACTGAATTCAATCGCGGCGACGGGCAGGCTGCTGTTGTCCGCATCAAGCGGGATGAACGGACTCCATGCGGATATTGCCGCATCAATAGGGAATGTCCTGTCAACGAGTTTGATGCTGGCGAAGGGAAATCTCGAGCTGAATTCGGCGCATCTGAAGCGTGGAAGGCCATAACTGCTGCCCTGGCCCCCGTTGCCCGTTCCCTTCTGGCCAAATATTTTTCTCCATGGCACCTGGCCTTCCAGGACTCGCGCAGTCCATGAGCTACCCTGCCGGACTGAAATTGCCGAGAAGAGATTTGGTTCGCAGAAGACATCCGGGTAGTTGCGGGTCGAAAAGTTTGAAAGCGGGCGCGCCCCGTGGTGG